>DATCHE010000046.1:0-3382 GCA_036508535.1 Bacteroidales bacterium
TAAGGAGTATTTTTAAGCGGAGCGGAGAAGTCAGAATCAGAAACAGGTTGGTTATTTTCAAGAAGTTCAACTATTTCCTGTTTGAGAATAACATTTAGTTCGCTTGTATTCAGATATTTATCTTTAGCTACCCGTGCTTCAATTCGCTTAATAATATTAAGAGTTGTTTCAACTCCGACGTCAGATGATATAAGAACTTCCTCCAGTTTATCAAGGACATCTTCATCTACTTTTGATTTTCCTGCTACGGCCCTTGAGAGCTTAAGGAACACGCTCTCCTTAGTCTTTTCGAGTCCCTTATTCAGGCTCTCTTTTTTATCTCTTCCAAGAAATCCCAATAAAGCCATCAGGTATTAATTAATTTGAAATGTGATTATAAAAAAAGCTTCCTTCTGCAAAGAAGAAAGCCCTGAATATCATACGATTAATAAATAGAGTTACTTCTTTGTAAAGAAGTCAGCTATATGATCATTATGAATGATCTCTTCTTTAAAAAGATAAGCTCCTGATTTATCAGATTTGGTCATTTTTATGCATTTTGTAAATGCCTTGCCGGCCCCTGTCTTGAGCGATGCAACAACTTTCTTTGCCATGGTTTAATCTTTTACTTAATTTCTCTGTGAAGTGTTTGTTTTTTAAGAATAGGATTGTATTTCTTCCTCTCCAGACGATCAGGGGTGTTTTTTCTGTTTTTTGTTGTGATATATCGTGATGTCCCTGGTTTTCCGCTCTCCTTATGTTCAGTACATTCCAGTATTACCTGTTGTCTGTTACCTTTAGACTTCTTTGCCATTTTCGATTCTTTTTTTAATAATTCAAAATGTAACCTTTTTCTTTAGCTTCCTTCAGAACTCTGGTAAGCCCGTTTTTACTTATTAGGCGTATACCTGCAGCAGAGATTTTAAGTGAAATCCACTTTTCTTCTTCCGGGAGGTAATATTTTTTTACAAAAAGATTAGGATAAAATTTTCTCTTAGTCCTTCTCTTTGAGTGCGAAACGTTGTTTCCGACCATCGCCTTTTTTCCTGTAACCTGACAAATTCTTGACATTGATGTTTGTTTTACTTCTTAACTAACGTTTGTACTTTTAAAACGAAGCGCAAAATACGTGATTATTATCTGATTATACAAATATTTAGTGTACTTTTTTCAGTCATATATTGAAAATCAGGGTTAACTGTTGATTATCTGCTTTCTAAGAAGGTTCAACGCTGCAAGTGAGAATCTGTTAATATTTGTAATTCTGTCATTTCCGAAAACACGCTTTTCCGTTACTATCTCTTTTTCTGATGCTACTGCGATCCATAAAGTTCCAACCGGCTTCGTTTCCGTACCGCCGTCCGGACCTGCAATTCCCGAAGTGGCAACACAATAATCTGTTTTAAACAGACTTTTGGTTTTCTGTGCCATTTCTGATACAACTTGCTCACTTACCGCACCAAATTGGTTTAATGTATCTTCCTTAATGCCAATTAATTGTGTTTTAATTTTATTGGCATATGCAACAATTGTACCCTGATAGTATGCTGAACTTCCGGAAATACTTGTTAGCATTTGAGAAATCTGTCCGCCTGTGCAGCTTTCAGCTGTGCAGACTGTACGATTCTTCTGCCTTAACAATTTCCCTATGACCATTTCAAGGGATTCTTCATCTTCAGAAAATATTAAATCAGGTATAATCTTATATAGATTCTTAACCTGATTGCCGACTAACTCAGATAAGGATACATTATCTGTACCAGTGCCGGTAAGTCTGAGCTTAATCACTCCTGAAGCAGGAAGGTAGGCAAGCTTAATATTTTCCGGCAAACCTGCTTCGAAGTCAATAAGTATCTCAGCAAGTTTTGCTTCAAAAGTTCCATAAGTCATTATGTTTTTATGGATTATGACTTGAGATGTGTAGCGTTTGTTTAATTCCGGAAGTACATGTACAGTCATAATATGTTTCATCTCGTGGGGAACGCCAGGCATAGATATATATATGGTATTGTCTTTTTCGAACCACATACCCGGAGCTGTACCAGTTGTATTTTTAAGTACTATACATGACTCCGGAACCTCTGCCTGACGAAGATTGTTTTCATTCATTGGGAAATTACGGCGACTCATCATTTCTTGTATCATATTAAGTACTTCAGTATTAATGACAAGACGGGTGTTGAAAAAATCGCATAATGTATTCTTGGTTATGTCGTCACTTGTTGGTCCCAGTCCACCGGTAATAAGTACTACATCAGTTTTCCCGGCAGCCTCATTTAGTGCATTGATTATATCGTCTCTTCTGTCATGTACCGACGTAATTCTATAAACATCAAATCCGGCTTTGCTTAACTCCGCTCCCATCCAGGCAGAATTAGTATCGATTGTTTGTCCGATAAGAAGCTCATCACCTATTGTTATTATTGCTGCTTTCATTATTTTTCCTGATTAACTGTTTTGCAAAAATATATTATGTAAATTCATATTACAATTTAATTCAAAGAAATGAACAAGGAAGAAGTATTAAAAAGGACTGAAGAGTTTGTAAGGCAAAAAATTAAAGGTTATGACAGTGGCCACGATTGGTGGCATATCGAAAGAGTCAGGAACGTCGCGAAATTTATAAACGAACAGGAAGCCATTGCAGATCAATTCACTGTGGAGATCGCTGCACTTCTGCATGACTATGTTGATTCAAAATTCGCAGGAGGTAATATTGAAAATGGATTTGCCGAGCTAAGTGAATTTATGGACAAAAACGGTATGACAAAGATTAAGGAGCAAGTAGTTGATGTTCTCAGGAATGTTTCATTCAGCAACAAAAACCCTTCCGGCAATTTAACTGACCCCGTTCTGCTTATTATTCAGGATGCAGACAGGCTTGATGCTATCGGTGCCATAGGTATCGCAAGAGCTTTTAATTATGGAGGATTCAGGAATAACATTATCTATAATCCTGATATTGAGATTAAGTCATCATCTACAATTAGTCATTTCTATGAAAAGCTGCTGCTTTTAAAAAATCGTATGAATACATTAACAGCTAAGAATTTAGCTGTTGAAAAGCATGAATTTCTGGAAATCTTTCTAAAGCAGTTTTATAAAGAGTGGGAATTTGGATCCTTCAGTGGCAAAAGGAAATATTGATTTCACGTAAAAATTCAGAAGATAGAAAAATGAGAATATTTTGAGTCGGGCTGTGATAAGGATTGCCTCGACTTCGGCTCGGCGATCCCTGAGGGGGATTCTTCAAGTGAACTTGAGTCGGGTTGTGTAAATTAAAAAAAGGCTGTTGCACAGCCTTTTTGTTTGAGCGGGAAAAGGGATTCGAACCCTCGACCCTCAGCTTGGGAAGCTGATGCTCTACCCCTGAGCTACTCCCGCGATAATCAATTTCCAATTT
>DATCHE010000047.1:0-18349 GCA_036508535.1 Bacteroidales bacterium
CAAAGGCGGAAACACTGAACTACTTATAAAAGAGGTATTTAAAGCTCTTGAGAATGAGGGCATTAAGACCGAATTTTTCCAGCTTGGAGGAAAAAAGGTAAATGGCTGCATTGCCTGTATGAAATGCAAGAAGGAGCTGGATGGAAGATGTCACCAAAAGAATGAAGTTATTAATTCGTGTATTGAAAGAATACTGAAAGCCGATGCCATAATCATAGGATCACCCGTATATAATGCTGATATTTCGGCAGATGCCAAGGCTTTCATGGAAGTTTCCAGTTATGCTTTGGGGGCATCAGGCAATAGTCCTCTCAAGCATAAAATAGGAGCTGGTGTAGTAGCTGTTCGTCGTGCCGGAGCAGTTCATTCATTTGACAGTATAAACCATTTCTTCCTTATTAATGAAATGATAATTCCCGGCTCATCCTATTGGAATATTGGAATTGGAAGGGAAAAAGGTGAAGTACTTAAAGATGAAGAAGGTATGAAGACTATGAGAGTGCTGGGTGAGAATATGGCATGGCTCATGAAAAAGATAAAAGTCCATAAAGTCGAAAGTCCATAAAGTCAAAAGTAAGGGGGATAGTAGACTTTACAGACTTTACAGACTTTACAGACTTTACAGACTTTACAGACTTTACAGACTTTTTAACTATCTTCGCATTCTTTTTCGGCCCGTAGCTCAGCTGGTAGAGCACGTGACTCTTAATCATGGGGTCGAGGGTTCGATCCCCTCCGGACCGACAATTTCAGAATCATTCAAAAATAAATAAAGCCGGCAATAATATGCCGGCTTTATTTCAATGTAAAAATAGGTAGGTTAGACCAGGTTAATAATTTTCGCGTTCAACATAATGTGTATGAAGCAGTTCGTGCGACTTATGGCTGTTTGGCTGGTCGAGGAACTCTTTATAGATTGTGATAACGTCTGGATTCAGGTGCGATTTACGAAGAACCATGCCTTCGTCTTCTGCATAGATTGCCTTCATACGTTTTTCCCTTATCTTCAGGTTAGTCGGAATAGGCTGTCCTCCGCCCCCAATGCATCCACCAGGACAAGCCATAATCTCGATGAAATGATATGGTGATTTTCCATCTTTTACCATCTTCATTATTTTATTGGCATTTACAAGTCCATGGGCCATTGCAACTTTTAGTTCTGCGCCTTCCAGAAATTTCCAGGCTTCAACACAACCCTCAATCTTAATAGTAGCTTCTTTAACTCCGTCCATCCCCCGTACAGGAAGAACATTCAGATTACCGAATGGAATCTCGCGTCCTGTAACGATTTCATAAGCAGTACGTAATGCGGCTTCCATAACACCTCCGGTGGCGCCGAATATAACCGCGGCTCCGGTTGAATCGCCCATTATTGAGTCATATTTTGCCTCTTCAAGATTTCTGAAATCGAGTCCTGCCTGTTTGATCATAACAGCCAGTTCACGGGTTGTAAGAACAAAATCGACATCTTTATAACCACTAGCCCTCATTTCGGGTCTGTCAGCTTCAAATTTCTTGGCAGTGCAAGGCATTATTGATACTGACACAATTTTAGAAGGGTCTATATTACGTTTCTTTGCATAATATGTCTTGGCCAATACTCCAAACATTTGCTGTGGTGATTTACAGGTTGAGAGATTTGGAAGAAATTCCGGGTATTTATGTTCAATAAATTTTATCCATCCGGGAGAACATGAGGTAAACATTGGCAATGATATTTTCTTATCACCATCAACTAGTGCGCGCTTCAGTCTTACCAGTAGTTCTGTTCCTTCTTCCATAATAGTAAGGTCGGCGCTGAAATCTGTATCAAGAACCGAGTTAAACCCAAGCTGTCTGAGAGCATTCACCATTTTACCGGTTACCCTTTCGCCGGGATCATAGCCAAGGTCTTCACCAAGAGCAACTCTTACAGCAGGCGCAGTCTGAACTACAACATGTTTATCAGGATCATATATAGCGTCCCATACCTGATCGATATATGTCTTTTCAACAAGAGCGCCGGTCGGACAACGGTTTACACACTGGCCGCAGTTGGTACAAACTACATGGCTCATTGGCCTGTCGTGAAAAGATGAGATTTTCTGATGAGAACCTTTGTTTGCCACAGCTATTGCAGATACATATTGCAATTCTGAACAAGTCCTTACACAACGCTGGCAACGAATGCACTTACTATCGTCTTTAATAAAGGATGGCGATGATCTGTCGATATTATATTTTTTATCTTCAACAAGGTCGAGTAAAATATGGTCGCCAAAGGCAAATTCATTTGCGAGTGACTGTAATTCGCAATTCTGGTTTTTGTAACATTTTGTGCAGTCTGCTCTATGTTCTGAAAGCAGAAGTTCAATAACATGCTTGCGTGCATTACGGACTTTAAGTGTATTGGTATGAATGTCCATTCCTTCTGTTACCGGTGTTGCACATGATGCAATAAGAGTCCTTGCGCCTTTTTGCTCAACTATGCAAACACGGCAGTTACCTGCAACACAGAGGTCATCGTGATTACATAAAGTCGGAATGTTTATTTTCAGTTTCTTAGCTGCTGCCAGAACTGTAGTGCCAGCCTGAACTGAGACCTTCTGGTCATTTATAAATAGGTTTATCATGATTCTCTTTTTTTGAATAAATAATTAATAGATGATTTCTTCCCTGAAGTTCCCAACTATCGATTTAAATGCATTTCCGACAGATTGTCCGAGTCCGCATTTAGCAGCAATCTTCATAGAATCGGCCAGTTTCATCAGTTCATTCAGGTAAGTAGATTTTACCTCACCTTTTTTTACTTTCTCAACACCTTTAAGTAATTGCTGGCAACCAACACGGCACGGAGTACATTGGCCGCATGATTCTTCATTAAAGAAATCGAGATAATTATGCAAAACATTGTACATTGATCTTGAGCTATTGAACAACTTCATTGATCCTCCTGTAGGAACACCCTCAAAACCGATTATCGTTTCAGCAAATTTCTTACGGGGGACGCAGAAACCTGAAGCGCCGCCAACCTGAACTGCTTTGGTATCCCCATCACCAAATTCATTAACAAACTGTTGTACGGTCATTCCGAGTTCAAGCTCGAATATGCCAGGGGTTGGAGTATCGCCTGAAACAGAAAATACCTTAGACCCGCGTGAATCCTTGGTACCATATTGTATGAAATTCTTGGCACCATGATTAATAATCATCATGGCAGTTACCAGAGTTTCGACATTGTTAATGGATGTTGGTTTGCCAAATACACCTGATGTAGTGGGATATGGTGGTTTATTCCGTGGTTCTCCACGCTTGCCTTCAATAGACTCAAACAGAGCGCTTTCTTCACCACAAATATATGCGCCGCTTCCCATACGGTATTCGATATTAAAATCGTAACCTAACTCTTTTATCATCTTATGAAATGAGTCGAGTTCTACCATAAGTTTTCTAAGCAGATAACGGTATTCACCCCGCAGATAAACTATTCCTTTTTTAGCGCCAATTGCTTTGCCGGCAATAGCCATTCCGCCATGAACCTTATTGGATGCTCTCTCCAGAATCTCACGATCTTTAAAAGTTCCGGGTTCTCCCTCATCAGCATTACAAACAATGTATTTGTCGGGGTTCTTTTCATCAGCTGTAAATTTCCATTTCATTCCTGTTGGAAATCCGGCACCGCCTCTTCCCTTAAGTCCTGAATCAAGCATCTCCTTAATAATCTCGTCCTTGCTCATTTTGAAGGCTTTCGCAAGCACTTCACGATTATCAATCTTTTCGAATATAAGGTCAACCTTATTTAATCCTTTATTTTCCATTATATAGCCGGATTTTTATTTTTGCATGTAATCTTTAATAATCTCACTTACCTTTTCGGAGTTAAGCTCCGTATATGGCATATCATTTATAAGAATAGCCGGAGCTTTATGGCACCACCCGATACAATTTGTCTCAACAAGACTGAATTGTTTGTCGGGAGTTGTCTCGCCTACCTTAATTTTAAGCATCTCTTCAAGAGTTTGAATAATATCACTCTTCCCTTTCATAGAGCATGTAATTGTTTTACAAACTCTTATAACATACTTACCTTTCATCTGAGTATCGAGAAAGGTATAAAACGAAGCCGTTCCATATACTTCAGCTGCTGAGATATCGAGCTCCCTTGCAACTTCAACCATAGCCTCATCATTGAGATAATTATGTTTTTGCACTATCTCCTGAAGAATAGGCATAAGGCTTTCGCGTACGCGACCATGTTTGTCGGACAATTCCTTAACCAGATTTCCTACTTGATACATTTCTATTTGATTTTTAAGTAATTAAATAAAATTTTATAGAATAAAACTGTTCTTAAATGTACTGTGAAATTAATAACAATAACGTGCTGTGAAATTAATAACAATACTTTTAAAAAAAAGTTTCAAACAACATAATTGCTAATTTAGAATGAAAATAAAGAACGGCACAACGGCGCCATGGCAGAAGAAAACCCCCTCTGCCGCTGCGCGGCATCTCCCCCAGGGGGGGCGAAGAAATCTAATAGAATAGAGATTTTTCACCTGAGGAAGGGGTAAAACCTCCCGCTTCGGCGGGATTAGAAAGGTGGTTATAATCAACAAAGAAGACTAAATCTATTTCACTACCAGTATAGAACTCATTAATGTGATATTCGAAATATTTGAATAGTTATACTGATAAAGCCCGTCGTCTCCTATAAGCACAAGAATATCTCCGATTGGTATTGCATCAAAAGCTCTTATATTTGGATAGGTATAGATCAGATTGGAAGAAATATTTTTCGCGTCGGTGGAATTGTAAACTTTCAAACCTGCGGTTCCGTCGCAAACAAAAAGGAGGTTCCCATGCTTACCTAACCCATAGGGATTTGTCATCGGATAAGAACGAACCAGAGCGGGTGCAGAAAGGTTCTTAATATTTACAACATCGAGGCAATTTACATTCCCTCCGCATGTAGTTCCCGAACGAAGAGTAATATATGCCAGCGTATCGTCTACTACCACCGGATCACAACTGCGCATATGATTATATGTCGATTTTCTGATTAGAGTCTGAGGGTTTGTAATATCGTATATAATCATTCCGGTAGTAGTTCCCAGGAACATATTATTTCCGGTAATAAACATTGTTTCAATTCCGCCACCAACAAAGGTATCAAACAGTTTTGCAGGAGTTGATTTAACTGTAATATCGAGTAAATTAATATTGTTCCCGTCAAGCAGGTATAAAACATTATCTTTAATACCGAACCTGGCCATTGACCCTCCTATTCCTGTTCCACCGCTGCTGACTCCTGCTCCAATCTGTGAAGAAAAAGAAAGATCAGTTTTATTCATTGTTGTCAGAAAAATTGGATAATTTATCGGATTGTTATAGACCCTTTCTTTAATAGTAGTTAAATCCCATCTTAAAACTAACCCTTTTTCCTTATCTATATTTCCTTTCGGAAAATCATTTCCTGTGGGAGGGACAGTATAAGGCAAAATATCCTTTATCCTTCCCACTTCGTGAATATTTGCAATATCCTGTACATCCAGAACTACCAGATCTACATAGCTATCTGCATAAAGAATGTTACCTGAAATTGAGATGTCAACTACGCCCGGGATCGTAATGAATGTCTTTTTAACTGGTGCAGAAGGGTTAATATTATCGAAAACATGAATCCCTTTCAGCTCCTCAACAATGAAAATATAGTTATCCTTATAATAAATTTTGCCGGGATTTTTTAGATCCACATTTTCCGCTGGCTTAACGGAGGTACGCAAATCAGCATAAGATATATAAACCGGAGCATTTCCCTTGTATTCCCTGTAAGTAGTATCTTCGCAGGAATAAAATAATATAGATCCCAGTGCAAATATTGCAATGATTGGAATGATTTTTGTATTCATAGTGATCAGGTTTAGTCATAGATACCTAAACAAAAATCATGCTAAACTTTATAAACCTTAAACCATTTCTTTATGAAAAAACATGTATTAGTGGTTATATTTGTCATAATCACAGGATTTCAGCTATCAGCCCAGAAATTAAATGATGTCCTTTACCTGAAAAATGGTAGTATTATTTATGGAAAACTGGTTGAAATTGTTAACGATACATATAAAATGCAGACTTCAGATGGAAGTGTCTTCATTTATAAATCGGAGGAAGTTGCAAAATTTGCAAAAGAAACACCATTTTTTGATGGAAGAAAAGAAAGTGGTGTTGGGTTTTCACTCGAAGCCGGGTTGTTAATCGGCTCTCAGCAAACTGAATTCAAAAGTCCATTCAGTTTCAATTGTATGGTAAACTTTACTTCCAATACATTAAATGTTACCAGCATTGGATCGGGGGTAGAGTTTTTAGGAAGACCCTTTACACCGTTGTTCATAGAATATAAATATATTTTATATAACAAAAAGACCTCACCATTTATCTTTTTAAGAGGTGGCGCTGTAATTCCATTCGGAGGCTCCGGGGAAACACAATTTACAAACTATACGAATACCGGCGATCCAAAAGATTACAAGGGCGGTGTTTCACTAGGATTGGGAACAGGTATTTCATGGGCAAAAGAAAACTACGAAACAAATCTTAGTTTTGCATACAGGTACGCTCATACCAGCTATGTTCTGAGTGAATACAGCCGGGGAGATGTAACGTACAGTAATAATTTCAACAGGCTCGAGATAAAATTCGGTTATAAATTCTGACTCAGGAAATGGACTACCAGTTAATTCTGAAAAATCTGAAACCAAAACAGGAGTTTTTTATAGGTATCGATTCCGACGGGTGTGTCTTTGATACTATGGAGGTAAAACAGAAGGAATTCTTTATACCTGACGCGTTAAAATATTTCGATCTTTTTGCAATATCCACTATATTAAGAGAGACCTGGGAATTCGTTAACCTATATTCCATCCACAGAGGAGGAAATCGGTTTACTTCACTCATTAAAGTATTCGAACTCCTGAGTGAAAGAAAAGAAATTAAAGAATCAGGTTGTGAATTGCCTGATCTTAAATCACTTAAAATATGGGTGAATTCTGAAACAAAACTGGGCAACGCCGCTTTACGGAAGTACAATGAATTGAATCATAGTCCTGACCTTGAGAAAATTGTAAAATGGACCGAAGCTGTAAACAAAGATATCGGTAAATGGCTAAGGAAAATTCCTCCTTTCCCTAATTCAAAAGCGGCGATTGGGAAAATGTCGTTAGTAGCCGATTTGATGGTAGTCTCGCAGACTCCGCTTGAAGCTCTCAACCGTGAATGGGAAGAGCACGATCTAAAGAAATATATCAGAACAATTGCAGGTCAGGAACATGGTACCAAGACCGAACATCTTGCACTTGCGGCAAAAGGAAAATATCCTGATAATAAAATCCTGATGATAGGTGATGCGAAAGGTGACCTTGATGCTGCAAAAAACAATGGAGTCCTTTTTTACCCTATAATACCCGGTAAAGAATCTGAGACATGGGAATTGTTTCTGAATAAAGGGTTTGAAAGATTTACAAATGACACATACGCAGGACCTTACGAAGAGAAACTTATAAAGGAATTCATAAAATACTTACCTGAAACACCACCATGGAAGAAACAGGGAAATTGAGAACAGATCTTGGCAATTAGTCTATAAGGTGGTGTATGTCTGATACAAGTTAAAATTATTGTATTTTGTTGATTGAGAATAAAATCAAGTATATTTATAGACTACTTCTAATACAAGATTTTGTTTATGGACGGAATATTTGATTTTCTGAAACAACTGGTTAACCCTGAGAGTATAATTCACTACGGTGGAATTTACTTACTCCTTTTTGTTGTATTTGCAGAAACTGGTTTATTTATTGGATTCTTCCTGCCTGGAGATTCTCTGTTGTTTACTGCCGGGTTGTTATGTTCCACCGGTATTCTGAGCATACACATTATATTGCTTGTTATCCTTATCATTGCTGCTGCAGTTACCGGGAATATGGTTGGCTACGCATTCGGCAAAAAAGTTGGACCTTTATTATTCAAACGAAAATCAGGTTTTTTATTCCGGCAGGAACAACTTGTTACTGCAAATGAGTTTTATAAGAAACATGGAAAAAAGACCATAATACTTGGCCGGTTTTTGCCTATTCTAAGAACTTTTGCTCCAATTGTTGGAGGTATAGTGAAGCTGGAATATTACAAATTTTTTATATACAGCCTTGTCGGTGCCTTTTTCTGGGTTTGTACGCTGGTACTGGCCGGGTACTTTATGGGCAGGTATATTCCGGGGATTAAAGACTATCTGGGATATATAGTCATCTTTCTGATTGTGATTACATCGATACCTATTATTTATAACTCAATTAAGAGTAAGCACGAAAAGAAAAAAAATCAGAATCCTGATAATATCTTTATATCTTAGAGAATAATCCTTATAAAACCTTTACAATTTCCATGACATCTTTGATTGCCTGAAACTATTATCATAATAGAGAATTAATCAAATTATGAATTGTAAACTTATTATGAATTATTAATTTTTATTATAGATTTGCAGCGCAATTTCATAAATTTCAAATTGAAAACTATCACCACAATATATCGGCTTATTCTAATTATCACATTATTCCTGATCTTTATAGTCAATGTCTGTTTCCTTGCTGCAAGACCAGATACACTGTTTAGAACAGACAATAATCTCACAGAGAATATAACACTCCCTGAAAACAAGGATAATTTAGAATTAAAAAACGATGATTCAACTACAACTTCAACTGGCCTTAAAGTTGAGATAGTGACAATTTCATGTCCCGTTTCATTCGATTCAGGAGATAATCATATCAGCAATTTAAATTTTCTGACAAAAATATATTCGAAAAAGAAATACTCGCTCGTATCTCATAGTAATCAATTCATTTCAAAAACACTCCACCTGAGTCCATTGATTACTAAACTTCAGATTTGATCTTTCATCTGAAATAAACATTGCATCGAAACATTCACTAAAGGATTATTGCATTTTACTGAAATAAGTTAAGGGATCGCCGCCGTGATACCTATGAGAACTAATTCAATTAAGTGAATGATTCTTGCCAGGAATCAACTTTCGTAGAATTTTAAAATCTATTTTTCAAATTCTCAGACGATACAAAAAAAATTCATTCATTTTTTTAACAACCAAAAGTGACTTTATAAATTCACTATATAACTAATTCCTTAATTATGAATAAATACATCTATTTAACTGCAACCCCGGAAGCGTTGATTGCATCCATGCTTCCCCCGGCAGAATTTGGCGCCTATCTTTCAACCGGGACAAAAAAAAGGAATAAAGGACAGGCAATATTCTTTGAAGTTGATCTGGATCAGATTGAAAAACTGATTGACATGGAAAGCCTCAATAAACGGTGTGTACCTAAACCTGACGGGAAACCTAAAAGTTCTGTCTACCTCTCAGTTTACAGAGTTTTGGAAACAATACCCCTGAAAGCCCTAAAAAGTTTATATCTGACTACAGATAATGGGTACACTCTGGAATTGAAAAAATCGCCATATGATCTTTCCAGAGAAATAAAGGGAAAACTACATCTTTTTCAGGAATTATTACCTGTATTTCCTTTAGTTGCAAGCGATTTGACTCCTTCTGCATTCTTGAAAAGGCTAACTGACGGATCGATTCCGATTGTTCTCCCAAAGTTATTTTTTGTCGATCTTAAACTTGGTGAATTGGCTACAAATCCTCTGGGAGGATCTGTTGAAAATTTGCCATATTCCAATACCGGACATCTAAGAGATTGCCTCGAAATATTAAGGGGAGAGTATGAAAAACACATGAAAACAGTTCAGCGTGTTTACTCAGGATCACTTCTGTACAGGACAATAGAAAGTGGATTCTACGTAGGCGCAGGTGAGGAGATTATTTTTTATTCTTATCCTTCTTTGTCAGAATTGGAAAACATTAATTATGAATTTTTTAGATCTATTTAGTATTAATCTTTTTAATTGAAAATATATTATGGTTAGTTTACCGGGGGCAAGCCCCTTTGAAGTTGTAGCAATCTGGAGCGTGTTGGTAATAGCATTCTTCGGACTTGCTTATGCGATGTTTCTACGCCGTCAGGTTATGGCCTGTGATAAAGGAACAGAAAAGATGCAGGATGTTTGGGATGGCATTCGTGTCGGCGCTAACGCCTACCTTAAGAGGCAGTTAAAGACTATTGTCCCTTTGATATTCGTTTTTACTGTGATCCTCTTTTTATCCGTTTATGTAGTTCCACCGACAGAGGAGTCAAAATTACGTTTTGTTGGTTATTCCGATCAGTCACTTAAACTGATAATTGGTTTTGGCCGGGCTGTAGCATTCATTATGGGTTCTATTTTTTCCCTTATGGTTGGTCAGTTTGGAATGAGAATGGCGGTTCAGGCAAACGTTCGGGTTGCTTCAGCTTCCAGAAGAAGCTTTGCTGAAGCCCTAAAAATTGCTTACCGCGCAGGTACTGTGACTGGTATGCTTACAGATGGTTTAGGATTACTCGGGGGCACACTCATTTTCATAATTTTCGGCGTTGCATCTCCAGATACCCTGCTCGGATTCGGTTTTGGTGGTACACTTTTGGCTCTTTTTATGAGAGTCGGTGGGGGTATCTATACAAAAGCAGCCGACGTGGGTGCAGACCTTGTTGGAAAAGTTGAGGCAGGACTACCTGAGGATGATGAGCGTAATGCTGCAGTTATTGCTGACCTTGTTGGAGATAACGTTGGAGACTGCGCCGGGATGGCAGCAGATATTTTTGAATCTTATGAGGTTACAATCGTATCAGCCTTAATCCTTGGTGTTGTATTATTCACACAAACCCATGAGCTCTCATGGATAATTTTCCCTCTGCTTGTCAGAGGTATCGGAGTTCTTTCTTCAATTATTGGTACCTACCTGGTAAAAGGCGGAAAAGAGGCAAATGCCAATAATGCACTTAAGGCAATTAACAAAGGTTTCTATTCCTCAGCAGCAATAAGCATTGCGGCTTTCGGAGTACTTGCATATTTCTATCTTGGTGAGTGGCGTTCATTTCTTTCAGTCGTTATTGGTATCATTTTAGCAATTGTGCTTGATGAAATCACGAAGCACTATACAGATGGTCATTACCACCCAGTTAAAGATATAGCAAAGAATGCAAAGACAGGTTCTGCAACACTGTTATTAAAAGGTATGAGTTATGGATTTGAAGTTGCAGTATGGCAGACATTAGTAATTGCGGCAACAATTTTTGCGTCAGTTATGATTTATTATGGTCAGCCTATAACCTACGTTCTTTATGGTGTTGCTATGACCGGCATTGGTATGCTTACACTTACGGGGAACAATGTAGCCATGGATGCTTTCGGTCCAATTGCTGATAACGCTAACGGGATTGGGGAATTGTCTCATCTGGATAAAGATGCCCGCAAGATTATGGATGCTCTTGATGCAACCGGAAATACAACCAAAGCTATTACTAAAGGTGTGGCAATCGGATCGGCAGTAATCGCTGCTGTTGCATTATTTGGATCTTTCATTACAGATGTGACTAAGGTCCAGATTCAGATGGGATTCGAAAAGACAGCACAACTGCTCGAAACAGGAATCCGGGTATCAGTACCAATGGTTTTTATCGGGTTACTTATTGGTGGAACTATTCCTTTCCTGTTCTCATCATTATCAATCAGTGCGGTTACACGTGCTGCGGCTGAGATTGTTGAAGAGGTTCGTCGTCAGTTCAGAATACCTGGAATTATTGAACGCACAGTAAAACCAGATTATCAAAAAGCTGTTGATATTTGTACTGTATCGGCTCAAAGAGAACTGGTTCCTTTGGCTTTAATCGCAGTATTATCTCCATTATTTGTCGGGGCACTTCTTGGTGTTGAAGCTTTAGGCGGGTTCCTCGCCGGGGTGATTCTGTCAGGACAATTGCTTGCAGTTTTCATGTCAAGCGCCGGAGGAGCATGGGATAACGCCAAAAAAACTATTGAAGATGGACTATATGGAGGAAAAGGATCTGAAGCACATCACGCAGCTGTTGTTGGTGACACAGTTGGTGATCCTTTGAAAGATACAGCAGGACCTGCACTTAATCCTATGATAAAAGTAATAAATCTTGTTTCACTGCTTGCTGCTCCTGTAATTATTGCCTACCAGAAGCCAGGTCAGGCATCTGTTGGCATGTTTATAACAGGTGCAATTTGCCTTGCCATTATTATAGGGGCCATTACATTCTCAAAGAAAGGCGGATTTAAAAAACAACTTTTTGAGGCTTAGAAAAAATTCACCAGATTTTTAATTACTAATCTTGATTATCAGTTGTTTATAGCTACCATAGTAAAATATGGTAGCTATTTTTTTGTTTATGGCCCTGTTTTCTTATTTGTTGCCATAACCATCTTAACCTGCAATCTGGTACCAATCTCAAGAACATCCACAAGGTCCTGAACGCTAAGTGAATTTTCAAGTCTGAGAATAACAGTTGGCCCCTGGAGCGCAGTTATTCTGGCTTTGAGAAGTGGTTCCAATTCTGTGAAAGATATCTGCCGGTTGTCAATAAAGTATCTCTTATCTTTTGTTACAGAAATTGAGATCTGTTGTTTATCAATATTCTGTGCTGACTTAGAGTTAGGTAAGAGAAGCTTAATTACATTGGGATTTGCCAATGATGAGACAATCAGAAAGAACAGAAGAAGGAAAAACATAATGTCATTCAAAGAAGATGTACTTACTTCAGGCTTGAAATGCCTTTTTCTCCTGATATTCATTTTATAATACTTTTATGATTTCATTAACCTGCCTCTGCATATTTATAGAATAACGATCTATCATCATCTGTAAATAATGATAACAGCTATAGGCAATAACCCCAACTATTAATCCTGTACCGCTGCAAATCATTTTCTGATATAATCCGCCGGCTATTATTCCAATACTGATATTGTCGGCCAGAGAAATATTATAAAAGATTTTTATAACACCCGAAATTGTACCGATAAAGCCAAGCATAGGCGCTATACCTGCAATGATTCCAAGGTAGCCTGTATTTTTTTCCATCTCAGAGATCTCAAGGTTTGCAGTGCCTTCCATATACTTTTCAACATCAGCTGTAGATTTACCGGGCTGACTTAACCCACTTTCCAGAATTCTTCCAAGCGAAGTATTATTATACCTGGTATGTATAAGAGCTTCCTCTGGTCGTTTGTTTCTGATCTCATTTATAATATTATTTACAAGTACCTCATCAATTTTTGAATTTTTACGGATATAAGAGAATCTCTCGATAAAAAAGTAGATACTAATAAAGGATAAAAGAATAATGGGAATCATTATAAACCCACCCTTCATGAGCAATTCCGCAACATTGTTTACCGGAGTTGTATCCGTAAGATTCTGCTGCGCTATTACAGGAATTAAATCGGCGTAAATCATTTCTTAAAGTTTTAATTTGGTGCTACTATATGATATTTCTTAATTCTTTTAAACTTGCGTTGACTATGTTCAACCAGTTTTCAATACGAGATTGATCGTCAGCTGTTGGCATAAAATCTTTACTGTTATAAAACTCCAGCGACTCTTCCCTGGTGGAGTTATTATAGAACGTAAAGTTCAATTCAAGACGATCCGAAATATTTTCCTTTCCATCCTGAGCTTTTACAGTTCTGTTAATATTTACTATTCTACATTCCTTAACCAGTGACAAGTCTATTATCTTTCGCTCCTCTTTTTCATTCTGTTTATTGGTATAGATTATTTTCTTTAAGTTATTATCTATACCGATTATATAATTGTTATTCCATAATTCTTTCTGGCTGATTTTAATTTTCTCCTTTTCAGCAAAGCTCATGAAATTCTTCAGAAATTTCATATTCTTCTGTTTTTTGTACAGTGAATAAAGAATAAATGGTAAAACTATAAGTGCAACTATACCTAATACTATTATTGCTGATCCTTTGTCCATCTTTGGTTATTTTTTTATTTGTTAATACATATCAAAATCAAAACTATTTTCAGCTATTTACTTGAATTAAATTAAACAGTAAGCTGATAAATAATAAGTTGTGAAAAACACGCAATGCCGTGTTTTATGATAAAACAAAGAGAAGATTACCAGAAATAATGGAAGGGAAAAACTATGTCAATATTTCTAAGACTACAATAAATGTTTCCTGAATAAGATAGATAATCTGAATTGAATCCAGATTTTCTTATCTCAAGCGATATACTGTTGTAACCAATATCGTTTGTAAAGTTCTTTAAAACGGGAACCGGCAGATTCTTAATTGAAATTATACTCTTCTCACCATAACGATTTAATAAAAACAGGTTGGGTTTTTCAAGTGAGAAATATGGACTTACACTTTCATAGCCGTTCTTCTGAAGTTTTGAAGTCAGTAACAAACCATAACTTTCTGTCGTTATGCTGAAAAAGAATAGAACAGCAGAAAAAAATAATGCAGTTGATTTGTATAGCTTACTCACAGTGCAAAAGTACAAGATTTTTCATTTAAAGATATATCCGGATAAAATTCTATATAAAAAAAACACCTCCCTGTAAAATATCATTATCAGCTAAGTCAGAGGTTTCATTAACATTACTTTTTTCGACTGGTAAAGTCTCATGGCTTCGAGAATTATTAGGTATGCTTTTTCTCTATCCATAAATTTCTCTACTATCACGTTTTTGTGCTCGAGCATTTTATAGTCTTCAAAAAATCTTTTCAGTTCCACCAGTGTATGAGGAGGAAGTTCAGATATATCATTTATGTAATTTACTGACATATCGTTTCCGGCCACCGCTATTATCTTATCATCACGCTCATCACCGTCGATCATCTCCATGGCTCCGATCACTTTTGCCTCAACAATGCACATCGGAAAAACGTCTATTGAACAGATAACCAGAATATCTAATGGATCATGATCGTCGCAGTAAGTCTGAGGTATAAAACCATAGTTCGCAGGATAATGAACCGAAGAAAACAATACTCTGTCGAGCCTTAATAAGCCCGTCTCCTTGTCCATTTCGTATTTTCCCTTAGATCCTTTTGGGATTTCGATAATACTTTTCACAAAAGATGGAGCATCTTTTCCGATTTCGATACAATGCCAGGGATGAGTACATGATTTCATGATATTTATAATTTTCATCGATTAAATTATATCAATATCTTTAATATGGCGCCTGGGGATAGTAATTATAGCCGACTCACCATCACGCATGAGCGTAATCTGGCTTTCTTTGCGATCGAGCATTATGATATATTCAAAATTAATGATGTATGATCTCCCAACTCTTATGAATCCATTTTTGGGAAGCTGCTCCGCAATCCTTCCCAGATTCAGTGAACTAAGGTGTAGTTTTTGGCCGGTACAGATAATAGTATAATTCCCATCTGCCTTGCAGTATAATATTGAGGAGGGGTTAATAAATACCGTACCGGTGCGGGTATTGACTTTAATTCTTGATAATTTTTCTTTAAGTTCAGTTGCCTTCGCAACTCTCTCGATTGAGCTTTCTTCTTGCTTTATCTTAATAAATTTTATAATACAGTCTTTTAATTCTTTTCGATTCACCGGTTTAAGAAGATAGTCGAATGCCTGGTTTTTTATTGCTTTAATAGCGAACTGATCATATGCTGTTACAAAAACAATTCGTGAGTTAATGTTTCGGTAAGGGAGTTCATGAAAAAAAGAAAACCCATCCTTTCCGGGCATTTTTATATCAAGAAAAATAAGATCTGGATTAAATTGTGCTAATTCAATATAGGCAGCAGAGACTGACTGTGCCATTCTTATCTCGTAAAAAAACTGAGTCTCCTTAAGGAGTTTTTTTAGCAAAATTATGACACTCTCTTCATCATCAACAATTAAAGCACTCAGCTTCTGTTCCATACCAGGGGGAGTTTTGACTTTTCAGGTTTAAATGTACTTAATTTTTAGTTTTGATGTCCTGATTCAAAAAAAAAATTATATGAGTATCGGTTATCAATAATAATAATAATAATAAAACAATTGATTAGGAGATCCTTCGCTGACGCTCAGGATAACAGGGCTTTGCGGGGTCACAGGGGGGAAAGAAGTGGCGATTCGCTGAAAAGTACTGGCTAAGAATAGTTTGCGAATCGCCACTTCTTTCCCACTTTACCACAAAACCACAATGTCATCCTGAGCATTAGCGAAGGATCCCCAAATCCAATATTATTCATTCCGGATACACATAAATAATTATTGATTAATTTTGTTTGCTCCTACCTGTTTTTTGTCTCGTTGAATAATCATATTTTTGTGCTCTTGAAATAACTTAATTTTTTATGATATGAATATCGATATAAATCAAAGATCTGCCGATAATATCCGGATACTTGCCATGGCTATGGTGGAAAAATCAAAATCAGGTCACCCGGGCGGTGCAATGGGGGGAGCCGATTTTATACATATACTCTTCTCCGAGTTTCTGAGTTTTGATCCAAATGATCCTGCATGGATTAATCGTGGCAGGTTCTTCCTCGATCCGGGGCACATGTCACCTATGCTATATTCGATACTTACGCTGACCGGACATTATACAACTGAGGAATTAAAGAACTTCCGTCAGTGGGGCAGCCCTACTCCGGGCCACCCTGAACTTGATATAATGCGGGGTGTTGAAAACACATCAGGCCCGCTTGGACAGGGTCATACTATGGCTGTTGGAGCAGCGATAGCTGAAAGATTCCTTGTTGCTAGGTTCGGTGAACTTTTTGCTCATAAGATATTTACTTATATTTCCGATGGTGGTGTTCAGGAAGAGATATCACAGGGGGCAGGTCGTCTTGCAGGCTTTCTGGGTCTAAACAACCTTATCATGTTTTACGACTCAAATGACATCCAGCTTTCTACTGAAACGAATGCCGTGACAATTGAAGATACTTCTATGAAATACCTTTCCTGGGGATGGAATGTAATTAATATTGATGGCAACGATCAAACCCAGATAAGGAAAGCTCTTACTTCAGCTGTTAATGAAAAGGACAAGCCAACCATTATTATCGGAAAAACCATAATGGGGAAAGGTCTTCTGGACAATGACGGGAAAAGTTTTGAAAGAAAATGCTCAACTCACGGAATGCCTGTAAGTGAAGCAGGCGGATCATTCGATAAATCTCTGATACACCTGGGTGGCAACCCTGCAGATCCTTTCGAGATATTTGAGGAAGTTAAATTACATTATAAAAAGGTTCTGGCGGAAAAGAGTAAATCTGCCGGAGAATGGAAAAAACTGAAGGCTGACTGGGCATTAAAGAATTCTGATCTGGATAAGAAACTTCATTTCTTTTACGCCGGAAATGTTCCCGAGATTGATTTTAAAGCTATTCAGCAAAAAGAAGGATCAGCTACAAGGGCAGCATCTTCAACAGTACTTGGAGTATTTGCAAAAAAGATTGAAAACATGGTTGTGGCTTCAGCCGACCTTTCAAATTCAGATAAAACTGACGGATTTTTGAAAAATACGCACTCATTCAAAAAAGGAGATTTCTCCGGAGCCTTTCTTCAGGCAGGGGTTTCAGAACTTACAATGGCAGCAGTAATGAACGGGATGGCTCTTCATGGGGGCGTAATAGCTGCATCTGCTACATTCTTTGTTTTTTCAGATTACATGAAACCTGCATTACGTCTTGCATGTCTTATGGGACTGCCTGTGAAATATATCTGGACACATGATGCATTCCGTGTCGGAGAAGACGGACCGACCCATCAGCCCGTTGAACATGAGGCACAGTTGCGTCTTATGGAACAGCTTAAAAACCATGCAGGCGAAAACAGTATGGTGGTTCTAAGACCTGCAGATTCTGCAGAGACAACAGTAGCCTGGAAAATGGCTCTTAATAACAAGAAAACGCCTACGGCTCTTATTCTGTCAAGACAGAATATTAAAGATATCCCCAGTGATAGTAACGACCGTTATGCTGATGCCCTGAAATCTGAAAAAGGAGCATATATTGTTCAGGATTGTAAGGGAACTCCTGATGTTATATTAATTGCAAGCGGTTCTGAAGTAGCTACACTTGTGGAAGGAGCAGCGCTTTTAAGAAAAGATAATTTAAATGTCAGAATTATTTCTGCTCCTTCAGAAGGACTGTTACGGAATCAACCTGAAAACTACAGGAAATCTATAATGCCTGACAATATTCCGGTATTTGGACTAACGGCAGGATTATCAGTAACTTTGCAGGGATTAGTTGGGCCTAAGGGTAAAATATGGGGATTTAATAGTTTCGGGTATTCTGCACCTTATAAGATACTTGACGAAAAGTTCGGTTTTACTGCTGAAAATGTGTACAAACAGGTTACTGATTATCTGAAAGGTTACAAGGCATAAAACAT
>DATCHE010000048.1:0-12228 GCA_036508535.1 Bacteroidales bacterium
ATATACAAAACAAATGGCTCTGCGTGTGAAAAAAGCCGGGATGAAGCTGCTTCTGAATTTTCATTACAGTGATTACTGGGCAGATCCTCAGCAACAGAACAAACCTCTGGCATGGAAGGATCTTGACTTTAAAACTTTGAAAGATTCTCTTAAAGCGTATACCAAAAGAGTTCTGATATCTCTGAAGGAACAGGGAACCCTTCCTGAAATGGTTCAGATTGGAAATGAGATCAACCATGGAATGCTCTGGCCGGATGGCCATATTGGTAACCCTGACAATCTTGCTGAACTATTAAAAGCCGGAGTCGAAGGAGTAAAAGAAGTGGATCCTACAATAGTTATTATGATGCATATTGCTCTTGGAGGGCAAAATGAGGAAGCGGTATTCTGGCTTGACAATATGATTGCCAGGGGAGTAAAATTTGATGTTATCGGCCTTTCATATTATCCAAGATGGCATGGAACATTGGATGATCTTTTATTCAATACCCGCGACCTGGCAAAAAGATATAATAAGGATATTAATGTAGTTGAGTATTCTCAATATAGAAAGGAAGTTCATGAAATTGTTTTTGGTTTGCCAGGGGACCGTGGAGAAGGTACATTTATCTGGGAACCACTCAATACTTTTTTCGGCAAAGACAGGGAGGTTACAAATGAGCTTAAAGCTTATGATGAATTAAGCAAAATGTATCTGATTGGCCGATAAGTTTTTAATACTCTTGTAATTTAATATAGCGACATAATAATCTGAAGAATTCATGGTTGTATATTAATTGCAGAACAACATTTGATATTTAACAATGGATTTTGATGAGGTTATATTGATATTAACATATGATTTCTATAAACATATGTTCTTTGAATTATTATACTATATTTGAGATTGTTAAAATATGTTAAATGAAGGATCAACTTGCCGCCAGAATTAAACTTGGTGATGAACAAGCCTTTGAACTTCTGTTTCGCAAATACTTTGAGCGTTTGTGTGGTTTTACTAATAAGTTTCTGAATGATCCTGAACAATCAAAGGAAATTGTGCAGGAAGTATTTATGAAAATATGGGAAGGAAGGATATTAACCCCCAAGATTCCCTTAAGTCATATCTTTTTAAAATTACCCAGAATCTAAGCATTAATAAACTGCGAAGACAAAAGGTAGAATTCAGATATACGGAAATATATAAGCTGGTCTATATTGAGCATGACGAATTTTCTGTCCACGAGTCTCTTTTAGCCAGGGAACTGGAAGAAAATATCACCAATTCGATTGCGAAGTTACCTCCCGAATGCCGTAAGATTTTCGAATTAAGTCGGATTGAAGGTTTAAAATATAAAGAAATTGCTGATACTCTTCATATTTCCGTAAAAACTGTCGAAGCACAGATGTCGAAAGCGCTTCGGTCATTGAGAATTGAATTGAGTGACTACCTGACACTTCTTCTTATAGTTTTGATCGGCAATAATCTATAGATTGTTTTAAGAGTTATAGAAATCCATCAGGAAGAAATGGGCTGCTCCAAAAGAAAATCCTATTTTCAATAAGGGTAAATCAGAATCATTTTGTATTAGTTATGTAATCTTTATTACACAGGTTAGGTGGAATTTTGGTTAGTTGGTTTTATGTGAAGCGCTAAACCTGATTTAGCGCTTCACTTTTTTATGAGAAAGCAGGAGTTCTTATCTGCTGACTTCAAAAAAAACTAATTATCAATAAGGGTAAAAAGGTTTAATATTGTATTAGCTTAAGGTATAAAAAATGAAAGAAGAAAAAAAGTGGAACACCATAATCTGATAATTAAGTTTTTAGCCGGAGAAATCTCAGATAATGAGATGATCCTGTTAAAATTATGGCTTGAACAGGATCCTCAAAACCGGCGTATCTTCAACGAGGAAAATGAGTTATGGCAAGAGGCAGGTATTCATACAAAACTTGAAAATTATAAAACCGACCCTGCGTGGATAAATATTTCCTCAAAACTAAGTCTGGGGAAAAACAATTCCAGGACCTATACCATACTAAGCAAGAATAGTTTCCGGATCCTTTCCGCGGCAGCAACTGTCGCTTGTCTGATTGCCATTGGGGGACTCAGTCTATGGATAACAGGGAGAAAATCTTTTCAGCAAATTACGGTAGCCTCCACAACAGTTTCTACCCATCAGGGCGAGAAAGCGCACATTATCCTTGCTGATTCCACAGAAATAATTCTGAATTCAGAAAGCACTTTACGATATGACGGGCAATATAATATAAAGGATCGTTTAGTAAAGTTTACAGGGGAGGCCTTCTTCGATGTCAGCACTAATCCTGAAAAACCTTTCGTGGTACAATTGGACAAGATGAAAATTTATGCAACCGGAACCAGATTTAATGTTTTTTCATTTGGCAATGAAGACCGGGTAGAGACTACCCTCGAAGAAGGTGCAATCACGGTTTCAATAAAAGGCAAGGAGTCTATAGATGTGAAATCCGGACAGCAGGTTGTTTATTTTGTGAAGTCCGGGAAAGTAATTGTTCATGAAGTAGCTATAGATACATACACATCGTGGAAAGAGAATAAACTGCGGTTTAATGATACTCCTTTTGAGGAAGTACTAAGAAGAATTGGCAGAAAATACAATGTCAAATTCGAAATAACAAATCCCGATCTGCTGAATTTAAAGTATACTGCAACTTTTATTGACGAGTCTATTGAAGAAGTTATGCAGATGTTGAAAACTGTAAGTCCAATCACATATAAAATTTATAACCGTACTACAATCAACGATAAACAATATCTGAAACCAAAGATTGTAGTTGGGAAAAGAAAAGATCTATAACTAACAACCCTAAACCTGATAACCTATCGCCTATGAAACACTCTCTTCACATTCCTTCCTGAAAAAAAGCAGGAAAGTCCTGACCGACCTCCCTGCCCAGTTTTATTTGCACTAAACCAATTTGATATTGGTTTGATGCGATTTAGTTATTAACCGTCTAAATCATTCAAACTTATGAAAAAATTCAACATTTTACAACGAACAGCTTATTTTATAACTTGTTCGAAAAAAACCTTTAGAATTATGAAACTATCAATTTTTCTTCTTTTAGTGACAGTATTCAATCTATTCGGGAGCCCTTCATACTCTCAGAATTCACGATTGAATCTTGACATGAGGGATGTTCCGATAAAAACTGTTCTTACCGCTATTGAGAATCAGAGTGAGTTCTTCTTCCTGTATAGCTCGAAGATGATTGATATAAACCAAAAGGTGGATATCAATGTTTCTGACAAAAAAATAACCGAAGTTCTGGTTGAACTCCTGGCAAATACAGAAATAAAATATACTGTCAGGGACCGGCAGATACTTCTGCTTAATAAAGAGGCAGAAGCGGCTATGGCTTTGCAGCAAAACAGAGTAACCGGTATTGTTACCGAAAAGATGGGTACCCCTATTCCTGGTGTAAATGTTGTTGTTACCGGAACAACTCAGGGAACGATGACCGACTTTGCTGGTAAATACAGTATTGAAGTTCCTCAGGGATCAAAAAGCCTGACATTCTCATTTACCGGGATGGAACCCCAGGAAATAAATATCGGGACATTAACCCAAATCGACGTAACAATGATTGAATCTACAATTGGCCTGAATGAAGTAGTGGTTATTGGATATGGAACATCTACTCGTAAGAACCTTACTACAGCAATTTCACAAATTAACCCGAGCAGTATTCCTAGTTCAGCCAACTCAAATGTTAACACCCTCTTAATGGGACGTGCCGCGGGCCTTCAGGCATTTCAGGGTACCGCACAACCAGGTGGTATGATTAATGTCTCAATTCGTGGTGGTGCCACTCCTCTTTATGTTGTAGATGGTGTTGTAATGTCGGCAAACGCTCTTGAACCTAATAACGGAACTACTGCAGTTTTAAATACTGTAAACCGTTCGGGTTTAGGTGGGTTAAATCCTGATGACATTGAGTCAATTGAAGTTTTAAAAGATGCCAGCGCTGCCATTTATGGTATTGATGCAGCCAATGGAGTTATTTTAATTACCACTAAAAAGGGAAAAACCGGTGCATTGAGTGTTACATATGATGCCAGCCATTCATGGATGCAAAATTATCCATACTATAAACCCTTGGATGCTAGCGGGTACATGCAGCAGTTCAATAATTTTGCTAAAGACGTGTATATGTACGACAAATCAATGGGTGTTTATGGAAGTAACGCAATAGATTTTTCAGGTATAGGAGGTGATAGTAACATAAAACATGCTTTATATACTGATGCCCAAATAGCTAGCCCCGGACCAACTTATAATTATTTGAAATCTGTTTTACGGCCGGGAAGTATCGACAACCATACTTTGACATTTAACGGAGGTACGCAAGCCGTACATTACTATTTTTCGGCAAATTATTTTAATCAAAAAGGTACCGTAGTAAATTCGGGTCTGGAAAAATATTCTGCACACTTGAACATGGATGCTCAATTTCTGAAAATTTTTAAATTCGGTGCCAATATTAACGTGAACAAGAACATCTATCAGAATTCAACAGCAGGTACGCAAACCAACGGAGCCGGACAGCAATCGTATGGCGCTGTACAGGCAGCTGTTGCATGGCTGCCAACATTAAATGCAATTAACGCCGATGGCACTTTCGCAGTAGACAATGTTCTTCCTAACCCAATAGGTTTACTTGGAATAAGCGACCAGACATCTTCTAATGGAATTCTTGGAAATTTTACACTTGAAGCAGAGATTTTACCTAAAATGCTTACTGCCAAGGTGCTTTTTGGAGACAACATAGAGTATTCCGGCAGGTCATATCATGTCCCCGGCAACGTATTTTGGGACCAAATGTACCTTACCAGAGCTGCTATAAATGATGCCACTCGTAATAATATAACCGTGGAAGGAACTGTAAATTTTAACAAAGAATTTGCTTCCATTGTAAATGTAAACGCAATTGTAGGAACTGGGCAATATACGTATGATGAATTTGGTAGAGGGTTTACTTTTTCAAGTTTTTCTGATGCTCTGGGAAATTATAATGCAGCTGCCGGAACAAATACCCCCTCTGTAAATTCTTATAGGTCTTATTCTAAAAAAAGGTCATATTTTGGACGTGCAAGTTTCGATATTTTCGACAAGTACATTATTACCGGCACTTTTAGATATGATGGCGACAATAGATTCTTCCCCAAAAGTAAATATGCAGTCTTCCCTTCTGTTTCGGCTGCCTGGAAAGTTACCAATGAGTCGTTCCTGAAAAACAACCCTATTCTAAACCTTTTAAAAATAAGAGGTAGTTTTGGAGTAACAGGTAGCAATAATCTTGGAGCCAGCGCTTATGCAATTATTCAGCCTTCTTCAAACATCCTATCTTTTAACCATGGATCCACTACTTATGTTACTTATTTGCAGAATAGCGTGGATAATCCAAATCTTACCTGGCAAAAACAAGTAATGTTGAATGGTGGTATAGATTTTAGTTTACTGAAAGATAGAGTTTCTGGATCATTTGATGTTTTCCAGAATGAAATCACCA
This sequence comes from Bacteroidales bacterium, assembly GCA_036508535.1. Classification (GTDB taxonomy): domain Bacteria; phylum Bacteroidota; class Bacteroidia; order Bacteroidales; family VadinHA17; genus LD21. The sequence goes on from DATCHE010000048.1 coordinate 5,536, forward strand.
ATTTATTAAAATATGCAAATACCGATCAATTATCGTTACTTACAACACAACCGGTAAATGGTGGTGATGTTATTAACAATGGTTATGAGTTTAACCTGAATACCATAAATATTAAAACGAAGGATTTTACGTGGAATATGTCGGTTACTGCCTCGCACTATTTTAAACATTGGAAAAGCCGGTTTGCAAAAGACGATTTAGATCCAACGTATACTGGAGTAAACGATGCCGTAGATATCATTTATTATCGCCCTACTGAGGGTATCATTACCGATTTCACTAAATTATCGGCAGCACAACAGGCAACCCAAACAAAGCTTGGCGCTACCAAGCCTGGTTATGAAATTTATACAGATTCCAATGGCGATGGCGTTATAGATAATAAAGATATTAAATCGGTTGCAGCTTATCCAAAGATCTATCTGGGTTGGGGCAATACTTTTAAATATAAAAATTTCGACCTCGATATTTATTTTTATGGACAGTTTGGTTTTAAAAAATATAACCATAGTTATGATTGGACAGGCGAAGCTGGTATGATAACAGCGACAGACAATGTTACTGTTGATGCAAATAAAGTGTGGACTCCGTACAATACATCGGGTATACTTTCAGGGTATACCTCTGTAACACACCCTGTTACTATTTCAGCCGGAACATATAATAGCGGGATTTATCCTAATAACTTAACCAATAGTGTTGGTACGGATATCGGGTTAGAAGATGCTTCATTCCTGCGTTGTCGCAATATTACTTTTGGATATAATTTCGATATTCCGGCATGGAAAAATTATATTAAGGGTCTAAGAGTTTATTTTGATTTGCAGAATGCCTTTATCATAACCAAATACCATGGAATTGACCCTGAAGTCTATGAATCATTGCCAAACGGAGGCGGTGTAAAAGGTGGTCCCGGAGAGTATCCAATGGCCCGTACTTTTTCCATTGGCCTTAGAGTTAATTTATAATAAATTTTAAAAATACTTTAGATTATGAAAAAAAATCATAATATATCACTTTATGTTGCATTGCTTATACTTATAGGTTTAAGTAGTTGCACAAAAAATTTCGATCCAATTAATTATGGCGCCTTACAACCTGGAGCATATCCAAAAACTGATGCAGAATGGACAAGCTATGTGATGCAGGTTTACATGCCTTATAACCCCAAATGGGGATATACATTTTTTGCTACCGGGGCCGGACAAGAAGGCTATACCTTGTTCCAGCCCGATAATTCAATGTTTCAATATAATGACGAAGCTTCAGATATCAGTCAGGTGTTTTCTGGCTGGGGAGGTAATTTCTTTTCCTTAAGCTCGCTTAATTTCCCTGGTACTGAATTAGGGATTAACAGAGGACAAGGACATTTTGAAAAAGTAAAAATGATTACCCGGTGGACATCACTAATTGATCAACTTAACAAAAGTTTTAAAACATCGGATAATGTATTACGTAAACAGTTAAAAGGAGAGGCTTATGCTGCAAGGGGGATCATGAATTTTTACCTGTTGTACCTGTATGGACCTGTACCTGTAATTATGGATGCTTCGAAAATAGGTACTACAGCTGAAGCTGATCTGACCCGTCCTGATCGCGCTACTTTTGTCAAATATATTACGGACGATTTACAGACAGCTGCCGATAGTTTGCAGGCTGTAATTCCAGCTTCTGAATTTGGCCGTTTTACCAAAGGCGCTGCCCTCACATTTTTAATGCGTACCTATTTGATGGAACACAATTATCCTGCGGCACTTCCTGTTGGACTTGCTATCAAGAACCTTGGACTGTATTCTTTAAATGCTGATTATAACTTGTGCTTCAAGAGTTCAAATAGTAGTGCACAAACACCTGAAGAAATATGGTCGATAACCACAAATACTGCTTCAGAGGGCAGGGCTGCCAATATTTTCAACCTGAATGCCTTTTCATATTATTGCATACCCTGGGATTGTAAATTAGCTAGTGGAAATGCAGGATGGAGTCAGGTATTTGGCATGCCTTGGACTATAGTTAAATCGTTTGAACCTGGCGACATAAGAAAACAATGGTTGCTTACAAGTTATGTCACTACTCAGACCGGTCATGCTACAATAGATAGTACATCTGGTTTAACTTCCGCCATTATGGATAAATATACCGACGATATTGTAGCTTCCTTTGAAGCCAATAATATTGTTGTTTGCCGTTATGCCGATGTATTGCTTATGATTGCTGAAGCTGAAGTTGGATCCGGGGTAACCGGCGAAGGTATGGCTGATTTAAACCTGGTACGTGCCCGTGCAGGATTAGCTCCTTTATCAGGTGCATTAACAATGGCTAAAGTTTTCAACGAAAGGACCCATGAAATTTGGTGGGAAGCACAAAGAAGGCTGGAATTAATAAGGTTTAACAATTGGAACACTCAAATTGCAAAATATAACAATTATTATACCTCTGCTTCGATGAAGAAGCTTACTACTTATCCACCTATAATGCCAATACCAATTTATGCTGTTAATGAAGGTTGTGCGCAGAATATTCAATATGCTGGTGTATCTGGTGTTACCAACGCCACTTATACTGAGGCTCTACCGTCTTATTATACAGGTAATAATAAGTAACTAATATTAGGTTTAGAAAAAAAGTATCTTTTAACATGATGAAGCTTTGAACGACAATAATAGGCAACTAAAACAAAATTTCTATTATTGATTTTCTGATATAACCGGAGGGCTGTGTAAATCGAGCTGTACACAGCCCTTTTTAACTAAACATCCATACGCATTAATAACCTTCAGCAAGGAGGAAAGAGTTTGGAGATTGGAAAGTCATGATTTTGTATAATAATTAGTTTGTTACAATATGGAAACAAAAAGATTAAGATATTTTTTCCTGCTGGTTGCTTTTGTTATAATTTACACGGAAGCTTCTTCTCAAAAGAATACCGATCCTGTTAAAATTGACAGGACCGGCAGGATGCTGTGGAGAAGTAATAACCAGGAAGCTTTTTTCTGGGGCGTCAACTACTCGGCTCCTTTTGCCCATGGTTTCAGGCAAATGGGACGTTTGGGAGAAGATAAAGAGAGAAACATTGACTATGATACATACCATTTGGCACGACTGGGTATTTCTGCCTACAGGATACACGTATGGGCTTGTGAAATAAGTGATAGTGCCGGCAATATTTTGAATAATGAACACCTCAAACTTCTTGATTATCTGATTTACAGATTGCACCTGAGAGGTGTTTATACTTTTTTAACAGCCATACGTTATGGTAGTCCGGGTTATCCCGAACCTGATGTTAAAACTTCGAGTTTTGCCGACAAGTATCCAAAAAGCAGTATGTACCTGATACCAGAAGCAATTGCAGCTCAGGAACAGTACTTAAAACAATTTGTTAATCACGTTAATCCTTATACCGGTAATGCATATAAAAATGATCCCATGATGGTGGGTTTTGAAATCTGTAATGAACCTGCTCATTCCAAAGCTGCTGAAACAACTGCATTCGTTAAAAAGATGATTGATGCGGTTAAGTCAACCGGATGTACAAAACCGGTTTTTTATAATGTTACACAAAATATCAGTCTGCTTGAGGATTTTATTAAAGGTGGCTCTGCTGGTTCAACATTCCAATGGTATCCCTCCGGTCTGGTTGCCAATCATGAAGTATTGGGAAACTTTCTTCCTCATGTCGATAAATATGATATGCCATTCAGAAACGAAAAGTATTTTCTTCCACAGGCCCGACTGGTGTATGAATTTGATGCTGCTGACATTGGAAGATCGTACCTGTATCCGCCTATGGCACTTTCATTTAAAGAGGCTGGTATGCAATGGGTAACAATGTTTGCTTACGATCCGGTAGCTCTTGCTCCAAGCAATACCGAATACCAGACTCATTTCCTTAACCTGGTTTACTCTCCGCAAAAGGCTATCGGGTTCAGGATCGCCGGGGAACTCTTTAAAAATCCAAAGTATAAAAGAGACAGGGTAAATGAAAAGAAACCATTTGATATTGAAGGGCTGAAGATCAGCTATCAAGATGATATCTCGGAATTGGCAACCGATGAACTTTTTTTGCATACAAATAACACTTCAACAGTGCCGCCAAATCCTTCAATACTAAAGTCTATTGCAGGTTATGGTACATCTCCTGTAATATCGTACAAAGGTTACGGCGCCTACTTACTCGATAAAATAAGTGATGGTGTCTGGAGGCTGGAGGTCCTTCCCGATGCAATATGGGTTCGTGATCCTTTCTCAAAAGCTACGCCAAAAATTGAGAATGTGGTTATTAAGTGGGTCAGGTATGAAATGGGCGTTAATCTGCCGGATCTTGGCAAGACCTTTACTATCACAGGAGTAAATGATGGCAATAATTATTCTGCTAGGGCAAATGATAGAAAGTTCTCGATAACTCCGGGAGCCTATATCCTTTCAACAATACCTGTTACAGCAGGTATCAGAAATGCAAAAATCGGAATGATTACTGCCAGCGAGTTCTATGCTCCGAAAGAGACAAACAGGAATTTCTACTTTTTACCGGGGTTTCCGTCACAGGTTTCCGGGAAACAGCCGGTTGCAGTGTCAGTAAAGATAGTTTCTCCGGCTAGACCAGTTAAGAAACTGATACTTCAGCCTTTCGTCATTGGCTTTAGAGGAGCTGTGTTACCAGGTTCAAAACCGATAATATTTGATAAAACAGATGAATATCAGTATACAGCAACGATTCCAGATACGCTGGTCAAACCTGGTAACCTTACCTTCAATATAATAGTAGAATCAGTTACAGGTAAAACGACTGTATATCCGGGGGGTATTGAAGGATCAACTACTGATTGGGATTATTTTAATCCTGAATCATATTCTATAAAGGTTATACCTGCAGATGGTGAAGTGCAATTGTTTAATCCTGAAATATCAACCCAGGTTGTGACTTTCTTTGGTAATCCACGATTTGGAAGCACTATTATACCCTCCGGAATCAATGGAATTTCCACACTTAAATTCTCTCAGACTCCCGGAAGAAATATTCAGGAGAGAATTAATACATCAGGAATGATATATGTTATGCAAAATTTTGTTGGTGAAATTATTAAAGGGGTATCCTGTAATACAGCAAATTACAGTCAAGTCCTGATTTATGGTAAGGCGACAGGAAACCCGGTAAGCATTGAAGTTTCACTGATCAACAAGGATGGGAATGTCTATACATTAAAGACATCTCTTCTGGCGGATAGAAATCTTCAGGTAATAAATCTTAAAGATATTTCAGAAGGCAGGCTGTTTCTTCTGCCACGTCCGTACCCTGTTTTTCTGCCCTACTGGTACTCCTCAGTGATCAAAAGGCCTTTTTCTGTATCTGAGATTGAAAGAATTCAATTTCTTGTACCTGTTGAAGGAAATGAGGAGTTACCAGGCTTTGAATTGACCTCGATTAGTTTAAAATAGCAATATAACTTTAGCCTTTTTTCCTCTTTCTATAATCAAGCGGAGAGACTCCCATAATTTTTCTGAATACTCTGGAAAAATAAAACTGATCTTCAAAATCGAGCATGGATGAGATTTCCTTAATATGCATATTTGTAAAGTCAAGCATCTGACAGGCATTTTGAATCCTGAGATTGTTATAATATTCAATAGGAGAACGTGATGTCTTCTTTTTAAATATCAAAGAGAATTGTGAGACAGAAAAACCACAATGCAAGGCCAGATCAGAAAGGTTTATTCTTTTATCAAAATGTTCCTGCATAAACAGGATACTTTTTTCAATTATGTCATGTTCCTGTATAGTTCTTATCCTCTCAAATTGTGATATAAAACTAAATGCACCTAATAAGTACCAGAGACATATTGAAGAGTATTCGAGGTTTTCTACACTAAAGCCCATCGATAAATTCTGGTAGATTTCCTCAAATAATCTTATTCTTCTGTCGTTCCTTTTATTTTCTTCAGGATAAATGTTAACCAGGGAAAAGTCTTTCTTTATAAAATTTATTGCGCTTTCACCTGTAAAATGGACCCAGTAAATAGTCCATGGATCTGAATTATCTGAACCATATTGATGTGCGGTTTTTGAAGGAATAATAAAGAACTGATCTTTATGCACATTCCTTTTTACATTATTAATTTCTATCCAGCCTTTCCCTTCAATGCAATATATAAGTATATTCTGATCAGACCCAAAAGACCTCTCTATATAATGATATTGTGCAACAGGGTAGTACCCTATATCTGTAAGAAATAATAATTTTGTTAATGGCCCTGAACTCAATTCGTCCTGAACAAATTGAGGTAACACTATGGCTCTTTGTCCTTTAAATCCTTCTCGTTTTCTTACCAATACAATCCAAATTTTATGTAATCATGATATAAAAGTACATAGATATCAAAATTTTATCCATTTTTTTTAAATTTCGATCGCATATCTTCGAATATAATTTTCTTTGATACTTATAATATTGATTTTTTTATTGAGATCCTGATTAATGGAAATACTTTGGATATGTCAGACACATCAAAACAGAATTTCTTAGAAACTATTAATCACCGACAGCCTGAAAAGGTTGTAGTAGACCTGGGTTCTACTCACGTTACAGGAATACATTCTCTTATTGTTGCAAAACTCAGGGACTATTATGGTCTTGAAAAAAAGCCTATTAAAATAATAGAGCCTTATCAGATGCTCGGAGAAATCGATCCGGA
>DATCHE010000049.1:0-7911 GCA_036508535.1 Bacteroidales bacterium
GCTAACAAAGAGAAAGAAAAACGTGCATCAGAGTTAATCATTGCAAACAAAGAACTCGCTTTTCAAAACAAAGAAAAGGAAAAACGTGCATCAGAGTTAATCATTGCTAATAAAGAACTCGCATACCAAAACAAAGAGAAAGAAAAACGTGCAGCAGAATTAATTAATGCAAACAAAGAACTGGAAGCGTTTTCATATTCGGTTTCGCATGATTTACGAGCACCATTGCGTCACATAAACGGATACGTTGACTTACTTTTAAGTCGCTTTTACGATTCCCTTCCAGACAAAGCACGGCATTATTTAGATAATATAGCCGATTCATCCCGACAGATGGGTACGCTAATTGATGATTTATTGCAATTTTCACGCATCGGCAGACAAGAAAAGCGGCTTGTCAATTTTGACATGAATATCATTGTTAATGAAGTTTTAGTACCACTAAAACAGGATAACCATAAACGGAATATCGAATGGCGCATTGCTACGCTGCCTCATGTATATGCAGACCAAGCCTTGCTCCGTTTGGTTTGGACGAACCTCTTAAACAATGCTGTTAAGTTTACCCAGACCAGAGAAAAAACCATTATCGAGATTAACGCTCTTGATGAAAATGATGAATTTATTTTTTCTATTCACGACAATGGAGTAGGGTTCGATATGCAATATGCTCATAAATTATTTGGTGTTTTTCAACGGTTACACCCAACCGATGAATTTGAAGGAACAGGCATTGGACTAGCCAATGTCCAACATATTATTTTAAGGCATGGTGGGCGTACTTGGGCAGAAGCAGAAACAGACAAAGGAGCAACATTTTATTTTTCATTACCTAAAAATAAGGAGAATTAATCATGGTTAAACTTAGAACAATTCTTTTAGCAGAAAACAATCCGAAGGATGTAGAATTAACTATTGAAGCATTGGCAGATAATAATCTGGCTAATCAGGTTGTCGTGGTAAGAGACGGTGTAGAGACTTTGGAATATCTTCGCTGCCAAGGAAAGTATAAACTTCGCAAAGAAGGCAATCCCGCTGTGGTATTACTTGATATTAAAATGCCCCGAATGGATGGCATTGAGGTACTCCGCAATATTCGAAGTGACGCAGCTTTGAAAAATATTCCAGTGGTTATTCTGACTTCTTCAAGAGAGGAGAGGGATTTAATCACCACTTATGATTTAGGTGTGAATGCTTACGTTGTGAAACCAGTTGATTTCAAACAGTTTATTGAAGCCGTGAAACAATTAGGTGTTTTTTGGGCAGTTTTAAACGAATTACCACCTGAAAAGGGTCAGTAGCGTGAAAAAAATAATAGAATCAATTGTCTTTCTAAATGTGCTTTGTCTTGAAGATGTTTTGAAAGACGCTGAACTTGTAAATGAAATGCTTTTAGATGCAGGTTATCTGGTTAGCATGGACATTGCTAAATGTGAAAAGGAGTATGTGGATTTCTTAAAGGGCAGTAACTATGATGTTATACTTGCTGACAACTCCTTGCCAAGGATGGATGCATTCTCGGCACTTAAATTGGCAATAGCACTGAAACCCGAAATCCCATTTATTTGTGTATCAGGTACAATTGGCGAAGAAAAGGCAGTGGAATTGCTTAAACAGGGGGCATCCGATTATGTGCTTAAAGAAAGGTTGGGTAGGCTTGCATTTGCAGTGCAACGTGCATTGAAAGAAAAAGAAATGCAAAAAGAACGCAATCAAGCGAAGGAAGAATTGAAGAATATGATGGATGAGTTAATCATTACTAATAAGGCACTTGCCTTTCAAATCAAAGAGAAAGGGAAACGTGAAGATGAGTTAATCATTCTTAATACAGTACTTAAGCATCAAATCTCAATGCGCAATCAATCCGACCAAGCTCTGAAGGAAAGCAATGAGAAGTATTCTAAGGCATTTCAGTCATCACCCTACTCAATCTCTATAACAAGAATGGAAGATGGAAAATTCATCGAAGTTAACGATACCTTTAAATCAATTTTTGGTTTCACAAGAGAAAAAGCATTAGACAAATCAGCGTTTGGACTTAACATTTGGGTAAATAAAGAAGACCGAAAGTGGGTAACATCTACTCTTCTTGATGGCAGGGATGTATCAGTAAAGGAATTCTTGTTCAAAAAAAAGAATGGGGAAATAATTACTGGTTTGTTTTCCGCCAGAATTATTTATATCAATAAAGAATCCTGCATTATATCCAGTATTAACGACATCACTGAGCGCAAACAAACTGAGAAAGCTCTGCTCAAATTAAATATGGCAATCAACACTTCTGGTGAAGTAATTTTTATAACTGATAAGGAAGGAACTATAACCTATATAAATAAGGAATTCACCAAAATGTATGGATTTACTGCTGAAGAAGTTGTTGGAAAAGCAACTCCAAGAATATTAAATAGCGGGTTATATCTTAAAGAAGACTATGGACAATTCTGGCATGTATTACTCAATAAGCAAAGGCATCCTACAACTCAATATATCAATAAGTGCAAGAATGGAAAACTTATTGATATCGAAGGCTCTGCGGATTTGATAATCGATGATAAAGGTGAGATTATCGGATTTCTTGGAATTCAGCGTGATATTTCAGAGCGTAAGCAGGCAGAGTTAAAGCTAAGAGGTCTTACATCAATTATAGAAAACTCCTTGAATGAAATTTATATATTTGATACAGCAACTTTAAAGTTTGTTTATGTTAATCAGGGTGCACTTAGGAATTTAGGTTTTTCAGGTGAGGAAATTCTTGCTTTAACTCCTGTGGATATTAAGCCTGAGTTTACAACAGATTCTTTTTTATTAGCTATTGAACCTCTCCTTACAGGTAAAAAGGATATCCTAAATTTTGAAACAATACACCAAAGAAAAAACGGCACTACCTATCCTGTTGATATTTATCTGCAACTTTCCGAATTTGAAGGTAAACAAGCATATGTTGCCATCATACTCGATATTACTAAACGCAAGCAGTCTGAATCAGAACTAATAAGAGCCAAAGAGAAAGCCGAAGAAAGCGATCGCCTCAAATCTGCCTTCCTTGCTAATATGAGCCATGAGATACGTACTCCTATGAACGGCATTCTTGGATTTGCGGACCTCCTTAAAGAACCAAACTTATCAACTGACGACCAACAGGATTTTATTCAGACCATCCAGATTAGTGGCGCACGTATGCTTAACACCATCAATAATATTGTTGATGTTTCGAAAATTGAATCGGGAATTATAAACCTTGCTATCGATGAAACAAATATTAACAAAAAGATTGAATTCGCTTATAAATTCTTCAAACCAGAAGTTGAAAGAAAAGGATTGCAGTTTATATTTAAAAATGGTTTGCCATCAAAAGAAGCCAACATTAAAACTGACAATGAAAAAGTCTATGGAGTCTTGACTAACCTTGTCAAAAATGCCATTAAGTTCACATATGAAGGCTCAATTGAATTTGGCTATGAGAAAAAGGGGGAGTACCTTGAATTCTATGTGAAAGACACGGGAGTCGGTATTCCAAAGAATCAGAGAGAATTCATTTTTGAAAGATTCAGGCAAGGCAGTTACGACCTGAATCGCCTTTATGGAGGCAGTGGTTTGGGTTTATCGATATCTAAATCTTATGTAGAAATGCTTGGCGGGAAGATATGGGTAGAAAGCGAAGAAGGTTTGGGTTCAACATTTTATTTTACCATTCCTTACATTACTGCATCAGAAGAAAAATCCACAATCGAAAAGGTTGTTTCTGCAGAGCATAAAGAAGTTCAGTTAAAAAACCTGAAAATATTGATTGTCGAAGACGATGAAATATCTTATTCACTTCTCTCAAGAACGCTACAGAAAATCAGTAAAGAAGTTTTGCACGTAATAACAGGAGTTAAAGCGGTTGAGGCTTGTCGAAATAATCCTGATCTTGATTTGGTTTTGATGGACATTAGAATGCCCAAAATGAACGGATTGGAAGCCACTCGTCAAATCCGTCAATTCAACACTGATGTAATTATCATTGCACAAACAGCCTATGCATTTACTGGTGACAGTGAAAAGGCAATAGAAGCGGGATGCAACGATTATATTTCAAAACCAATTAATATGACCTTATTGAAAGAGTTAATCAAAAAGCATTGTGATAAATAGGACATGAAGACTTCAAAATCAATGTTTTAGCAAATATGAAATTAATCGATATTAAAAATCAAAACTTATTCTCCATTTTCACTTCGAAAAAATCATGGGGAGTATTGATTGTGCTTCTAGTTGGTGTAATTATAACAGTTATAGCCGTGTTCTATGCTTATAATAATAGAATAGAAAATGTAAACCAGAACTTTATATCCAATTGTAACGATGTAGCAGTACGATTAGGTGTGCGATTTAAGGCACATGCTCAACTCTTGCATAGCAGGGCAGCATTTTTTGACGCTTCAGATACTGTGACAAGAGAGCAATGGAAAATATTTAATGAAAGTGAAAAAATCAGTAGTAACTTAGTCGGTATACAAGGCGTAGGTTATTCATTAATTATTCCTAAAACTAAATTAAAACAACATATTCAATCTTTCAGAGAGAAAGGGTTTCCCAATTATAATGTTTATCCTTCTGGCGACAGGGAAATTTATACTTCCATAATTTACCTTGAACCATTTTGGGGTCGTAATCTGCGTGCTTTTGGTTACGACATGTTTTCTGAACCTGTGCGTAGGAAAGCGATGGAATTATCGAGAGATTCAGACTTTGCGATGCTCTCAGGCAAAGTACTTCTTGTACAGGAAACAGACAATGAGGGACAGGCAGGAACTTTGATGTATCTTCCAGTTTATAAAAAAGGAAGGCAGACCACCACTGTCATGGAACGTCAGTCTGCTATCAAAGGTTGGGTATATAGTCCGTACCGAATGGATGATTTGATGAGTGGAATCTTAGGGAATTGGGATTTGCTAAATAAAAATCGAATTAAATTAGAAATTTACGATGAAGGAAATATTACAGATGAAGCATTGCTATATGATAGCCAGAAAAACGATAAAGAAGTTAATAAAGTTAAATCAAACTTATATTTAAAACTTCCAATAGAATTTAATGGTAAAAAATGGACATTACAATTTACTTCACACGATGAAAATTTGTCTATATTAAAAGGTGATACCTTAATTTTATTAATCAGTGGCATTATCATTAGTATATTGTTATCTACTTTAACATTAGTGCTAATCAATACAAGATTTCGTGCAAGTCAAATCCAAATGCTAAATGGGAAGTTAGAAAAACTCAATGTCGACAAAGACCGTTTTTTGTCAATTCTTGGACACGATTTAAAAAATCCGTTTAATGCACTTTTGGGTTTATCGGAAATATTAGAAGAAAGTATTCAAGAGTTCGATATTGACGATATTAAGAATATGGCAGGGGATATTAATAAAACAGCACAAGGCACCTTCAATTTACTGGAAGATATATTAACATGGGCAAGAGCGCAACAAGGCAAAATTCCCTTTAAACCACAGCAATTAAGTATAAAAGAAATCTGTAAGAATATTCTTGTAACTCTTAACCCAAGTGCAAATGCGAAAAAGATCGTAATCAATTATTCAGCGACAGACAATTTAAATGTTTTTGCAGACGCAGATATGATAAAAACGGTACTCAGAAATCTTGTTTCGAATGCAATAAAATTTACAAACAAAGGTGGGGTAATAAATATTAATGCAGTGGAAAATTATGGAAATGTAACAATATCAGTTTCAGACAATGGAATTGGAATAAAACCAGATAATCTGGCAAAACTGTTTGATTTATCACAAGTTGTAACAACAACAGGTACGGCAGAAGAAACAGGAACAGGTCTGGGATTACTACTCTGCAAAGAATTTGTTGAAAAGCACCAAGGTAAAATCTGGGTTGAAAGTGAAGTTGGAAAGGGAAGTGAGTTTAAATTTACTTTGCCAATATTTACTGAACAGCCAAATGCTTTAAATAATTGATAGATAAAATGAAAAAAGGAGATAAATCTGAAGTCGCAAACCTGTACCACAAGGAAAATGAGTTAGTCATTGCCAACGCTGAGAAAGTAAAACGTGAAGCAGAGTTAGCCTTTGCTAACGAAGAGAAAGCAAAACGTGAAGCGGAGTTAGTCATTGCCAATAAACAGAAAGCAAATCGTGAAGCGGAGTTAGTCATTGCGAAGGGAGAGAAAGAAAAACGTGCAAATGAGTTAATCATTGCTAATATTAGGAAAGCAGAGCGTGCAGAGGAGTTAATCATTGCTAATAAAGAACTTTTCTTTCAGAACAGGGAGAAAGAAAAACGTGCAGATGAGTTAATAATGGCTAACAAGGAACTTGCCTTTCAAAACAGTGAAAAAGAAAAACGGGTCGCAGAGTTAGTCATTGCTAATAGCGAGAAAGAAAAACGTGCAGATGAGTTAATCATGGCTAATATAGAACTCGCATTTCAAAATGAAGAAAAAGAAAAACGGGTAGCAGAGTTAATCATTGCCGATAAAGAGAAAAAAAAACGTGCTGAAGAATTAATCAGTACTAATAAAGAACTAAAGCAATTACTTCAACTAAATGCAGATAAAAATCTCTTTATTTCGATTCTTGCACACGATTTAAGAAGTCCATTTAATGCACTTCTTGGTTTAACAGAAGTATTAATAGAAGATATTCGCAAATTTAATACAGACGAAATTGAAGAAATCGCAGATAACATTAATAAATCAGCACGAAACACTTTTAACTTATTGGAAAATATTTTAAGTTGGGCCAGAGCTGAACAAGGTAAAATTCCATTTGACCCGCAAATATTGAGTTTTACGGATAATTGTAAGGATGCTGTTGAAGTTCTCAAACCAATTGCTAAAGCAAAAAACATAAAAATCGATTATTCTACAGTTGACCATATAAATATTTATGCTGATATTGATATGTTGAAAGCGGTATTGAGAAATCTTGTTTCGAATGCAATTAAATTTACAAACAATGGTGGAACTATAAGTATTACTGCAAAGCAAATAGATTCAAACATAACAATATCGGTTTCGGACAATGGAATTGGAATAGCACCTCATAATTTAATGAAACTGTTTGAAATGTCAGAAGTTATTTCAACAACAGGTACGGCAGAAGAAACAGGAACAGGATTAGGCTTACTGCTTTGCAAAGGATTTGTGGAAAAGCACCAAGGTAAAATTTGGGTGGAGAGTGAAGTTGGAAAGGGCAGTGATTTTAAATTTACCTTGCCAGTACTTACCGAACAGGCAATTGATATAAATAATTGATGGATACCACGAAAAATTTAAACTTTGGAAATATGCCCATCCTTTAGGTATAAGTTTAAAAGCAACAATTTTCTATAAAAGATAATACTTTGAGTAAAAATCAGCAAATAATATTACCGACAAGAAAGGGAATATTACACAAGTACGGAATATGATATTAAAGAAATTATTGAATCTTAATTAATGAAAGTAAGAGATAGTAGAATGCCTGCTGAAAATGTGTGTAAACATGGACTGCCTTTTTTAATGTTGATTTGATTTTATCTGAATTATATATCAATTCAAAAATTAATGATTTAGTTGAGATTGGTTCTGGATACGGGACATTTACAATTCCTACTGCAAGAAAAATTAAAGGTAAATTATACTCCTTTGACATTGAGAAAGATATGCTTGATATAGTTAGACTAAAACTAACAAATGAACATCTTGAAAATGTTATTCTCGAACAAAAAAACACACAACAGTCACCTTTTTTAGGTCTGAGAAGCCGTCCGCAATTTGAACATTCATAGAAAGATATCCAAGAATATTTCGGCATAGTCTCTTCCTTGCTGAAGCCACATTCAGGACAAGTTATTATTGATTTTAATTGTATCTTTTTGGTCATTAAGAATATCATTGATATATGTTAG
>DATCHE010000050.1:0-8400 GCA_036508535.1 Bacteroidales bacterium
GTCGGAATGGTTTGGTTTATAAACCTCTACAATTTTCTTGATGGGATTGATGGTTATGCATCTATTGAAGCAATTGCAATCGCATCGGCTTTTTATTTATTTACAGGACAGGGTATTTCCTTTCTTTTAATTGCAGCAGTATTTGGTTTCCTTATCTGGAACTGGCCAAAAGCAAAAATTTTCATGGGCGATGTGGGCAGTACCCAGCTTGGTTTCATTATTGTTGTCCTTGGGATATACTTTCATAATGAGAAGAGTCTCTCGATAATTAACTGGTTAATCTTAACATCGCCCTTCTGGTTTGACGCAACTCTGACGTTATATAACCGGTGGAGGAATAAAGAAAGATTGAGTCAGGCGCATCGGAAACATTTATATCAACGCTTGGTACAATCTGGCTTCTCACATTTGAAAGTCGATATTTTACTAACACTGGTAAACCTTGTTTTGATCGTTTTGGTTTTTATAGGTATTAAACATAGTATGCTTCAAATTCCCATTTTGATAATAACACTAATTGGATTTTTTACTATAGCTATTTATGTTGATAAAAGAAAATCTTTTTGACATTCTGTATTCAGTAAAAAGTTGGCATAAAAATGAATTTTAAATCCTTCGATGGCCCTTTTTAATAGATATTTTCCGAATCTGCTTTTAAAATCAGAGCTTCTGAAAAGTGCTTCTGTCCTGATTACAGGAACAGTAATTGCCCAACTGATATCGATTCTCCTTCGCCCGGTACTAACCAGATTATATACCCCTGAATTATTTGGGATATATGGAGTGTACCTGAGTATCGTGGGGATAATATTTGTTCTGTCTTCACTAAAGTATGATGATGCAATCCTCCTCCCACGGTCCGACAAAGAATCAACTAACCTTCTTGGACTTTCCCTTATCTTAAGCTTCTTTATTAACTTTATTATATTTCTCCTGGTAATGATCCTTGGGAAAAAGCTTATTTCTTTCCTTGGGTTGCCTCAAAATTTCCCGGTAGCTATTTTATATATTATCCCTTTGGGAACTTTCCTTTTCAGTAGTTATCAGTCTTTAAACACATGGCTGATAAGGAAGAAACGATACTACTCAGTATCCTTTAATAAACTTCTAAGAAGAAGTTCGGAAGGTGCATCCCAGCTGATATTTGCATTGTTTAAAGCTTTTAATGGCCTTATTTTCAGCGATATAATTGGTCAGGCTGCTTGTGTGACCACAGTAGCTATCCAGACAAAAAAAAACGGACTAAACCTTAAATTAGTCAGTCTGACCAAGATAAAATATGTTGCGAAAAAGTATTCGGAATTTCCAAAATTTAATCTGGTACCATCTATAATGAGCACCTGTAGTTATCTTCTTCCGATCATTTTTATTAATAAATATTTTTCGTCTGAATCTGCCGGCTACTTCGATACCTCCAAGCTCTTACTTTCTATTCCTCTTGCATTTATTACCTCATCATTATCAAGTGTTGTGCTTCAGAAAGTATCTGAGAAATTCAATAGCAGGACGAGTTTTCTGGCCGAGCTTAAACCTGTTCTTGTGATGGTATTGATTATTGCGGTAGTTGAAGTTATCATAATTATCCTTTTTGGAGAATACCTTTTCAGAATAATTTTTGGTGAAAAATGGATTACCTCCGGAGTAATATCGAGGATTCTGGTGTGGCCCTTTGCGTTTAATTTTATTGTCTCTTCCTTTACAAGCATTTTTATATCAATGCGAAAGATAAGGACTTACAGTGTCTGGCAATCCTTTTATTTTTTTTCAATTCTTTTATTGTTGTTGTTTAAACACCTGCCATTTACTGATTTTATTAAAATTTATGTCCTGATTGATGTCCTGTGTTATTTTGTTGCAGCCCTGATAATGATCACTATCGTTTACAGGTACGAATCTAATCTGGTAAAAATTAAAATTTAAGTATTCAGAATCTGACATATTTACTCTCCGCCACCTGTGTATTTCTTCATAATTCCTGTAATCTTTTATTTTAGTGATTGGTCTAAACTAAAATTCTGTTTTTAAGGATTAAACCTTCTTTCCTCCCTATAGCTATCGGGACTTCCCCTAAAGTGGAAGGAGCAAAAACTTTTCCCCCTTTTGGGAAATTAGAAAGGGGGTAGTAATCAACAAAGAAGACTAATTTTTATGTTACCGAAATTGTGAAGTATTACATCCCCGGCGGAGACAGCATAAACGAAGATCCGAAGCAAAGAGGAGCTATATATCAATATTATGAGTTTTAATCTTTTTTCAATTACTTCAATGTATTCGGGGTCTCTTGAATTATTCTATAATTCTCACCCCGGACTATCTGGTTTATCTTATTCAGAACACAATTCATTACTTTTAAAAGAGACCACAGAAGTTGCCGGATCATATATCAGGAATTTTAGAAAGCTTGGGGTTGAAGCAGACTGTGTTGTAGCGAATGATACTATACTTCTAAAAAAATGGGCAAGGGAGAGAGGGCTAAAGTCAGACAAGATAAATGAGATTTTATTCGATCAGGTTAAATCATTTTCACCTGATGTTCTCTGGATTGAAAATTTAAGTTTTGTAACACTAGATTTACTTCGACAGATCAGACAACAAGTTAAGTGCATCCGATTGATTATTGGTCTGCATTGTGCTCCTTTCAATTCTAAAGTAGTGGATAGTATTGCTGGTACAGATTTTATAATTACATGTACCCCCGGTATTAAATCAATGATTGAAAGCATGGGTAAGAAATCTTACCTGGTTTATCATGGATTTGACACTGATTTGCTTCAGCGAATAACAGACGAAACAGATATCCCGAAAACTGACTTTCTCTTCTCAGGTTCTCTAATCACTGGAGGTGATTTCCATACCAAAAGAATCAGATTAATTGAACGCATTTTGGAGGAAAATATCCAAATGGCTTTATTTGTTAATCTTGATAAAAATTACAGGATAAAAATCAAGCAATCTATTTACCTGTTCTCAACATTACTTAAGAAGTTAAAAATTGAGAAAATGTTTGAGGGTTTTCAATTTCTTAAGTATGGAAGCACCAGAGTAGATTCATATTCAGAAGCCTTATTAAAAAATCAAAAGCCACCTGTTTTTGGAATTGATATGTTTAACTTGTTTTTAAGATCAAAAATTGTTTTGAATTTTCATGTTGGCGCAGCCGGCGATTATGCAGGCAATATGAGAATGTTTGAGGTTACAGGTGTTGGAAGTTGCCTTCTTACTGACAATAAGAAGAACATGAAAGATCTGTTCGACCTTGAACGCGAAGTAGTGGTGTATGAAAATTCAGAAGACTGCATATCAAAAGTAAAATGGCTGCTCGATCACGAAGATGAGAGGAAGAGTATTGCATTGGCAGGTCAGCAACGAACCCTACGATCTCATACCGTGGAGGACAGATGCAGGCTGATGGTTGAAATAATTAATGCTGAACTAAAATCTCTCAGTCCTGCAAAATGATTCAGCTTAAGCCCAATATAACAGTTTCTGTTACATGTAGTTGTGGGGGTGAATATACTTTCAGGGAGATGCTGTGGCAGGGTTTGCATACTTGTGAGAAAACTATTTGTACAAGGTGCGGTGATATCCGGCTGGCTTCTTTACCTGTAAATCAGTCGGCTGTTGAACCATATACTTTCTATCCCTTGTCAGGTATTGTAAAGGACGTAGATGGAAATTCAGTTCCGGATAACTGGTATTCCGTAAAACTAAAGAGTATTAAAGAACCATCTGAGGAAAAGGTAGAAATGGATATCGAAGTCCTTAAAAAGTTTGATGAAGTTATAATACTTAATACCCTGGATTATATTTATGGCCACTCTTTATTGTTACTGTTAAATCTGCAAAGGATTATTAAAAAAGAAAAAAGCATTGGGATTATTGTGCTTGTCCAGCCCATGCTTAAATGGCTGATTCCAAAGGAGAATATTGCTGAAATATGGACCGTAAAATTAAGTTTTCAGTCATTCAATAAATACTACTCTGATCTTACCGGGAAAATTAATAAGGAAATAAGCAGGTTTCAGAAAGTCTGGCTGAGTAAGGGTCATTTGATTCCAACAAATGAGAATATTGAACTCGGGATGTTTACAGGTGTGAAACCCTTTGATTTTTCAAATAAACCATTAAAGCCAGGTATAACTTTCTTATGGAGACAGGATCCTTCTCGCTTATGGATCAGGAATATATACCTTTCAAAAGGATTTAAGAAGTTAGGGCTGGGAAAGATATTGCTGCCTTTTCAATACTTAAGGGTAATTTTTCTTTTACAGTTATTAAAAAGCAAATTTGGAAATGACTATAATTATAATGTTGCAGGATTAGGAAAATTTTGGAAATTCCCTGATTTTATTGACGATAAGAGAATTCAAAGTTTCAATGATGAATCAGAAAGGGACCTTTGCAGAGTGTACGCTGATAGTATTGTGGTAGTTGGAATACATGGTTCAAGCATGCTTTTGCCTTCAGCTCATGCCGGAATGACTCTAAGTCTTATGCCATCAAAACGATGGGGTAATTATGCTGAAGATATTCTCTTTAATGAGTCTGATATCAGATTGGCTACGTTTCAGCGAAGAATCGTTCCTCTAAATCTTTGCATTTTTGACCTTTATGACATTATTGTAGATATGATAACCGGTCGTGATTCATTTATTAAAAAGTTTTTGCATGGGGAGGAATTGTAACTTTGCACTTTAAGAGTAATTTCTGCACGCTGTTTGATTCTAATTATCTGTCGAGAGGATTGCTGATGTATGATTCTCTTAAGGTACATATAACTGGCTTTCATCTTTATATATTTGCCTTCGATGATCTGGCTTATGATATCCTTACGAAATTGAGGTTGGAGAATGCTACGATAATTTCATTGAAAGAATTTGAAAACGAGGATCTTCTGCGAATTAAAAGTAGCAGAACCAGAGCTGAATATTGCTGGACATGCACTTCTTCTGCAATTGACTATGTTTTAGACTCGTATAATGTTCAATCATGTACCTATCTTGATGCTGATCTTTTCTTTTACGCCTCTCCTGAGGTACTCTTAAGCGAAATTCCTAAAAATAAGTCTATCCTGATAACTGAACACAGGTTTTCGAAGTTTGCCAGAATATTCGAACAGAAACGGGCAGGCAGGTTTTGCGTTCAGTTTATTACATTTAATAATACTAAGGAAAGCCGGATTGTTCTGAAAAAATGGGTAAAACAATGCATTGAATGGTGTTATGCACGGTATGAAGATGGAAAGTTTGGTGATCAAAAATACCTGGAAACCTGGCCGGAAGAATATCCGATTATCCATATTCTTGAGCATCCTGGTGGAGGTGTAGCACCCTGGAATATAAGACAGTACAATTTTAATAATTCAAAAAATATACTTTTTGGCACCGATAAAAAAACTAAAGCAAAATTTGAAGTTATATTCTTCCATTTTCACTTTGTAAGGATTATGTCTGATGGTTATGCTGATCTGGGTTGGAATCGGCTGGTTAAAAAGGATATTGAATTGTTTTATATTCCATATATTCAGAAAATAGTTGAAAAGGAAAAACTTCTTGAAGCTTCGTTTCCCGACTACGAACCAGCTTTTGCTTCAACTCAAACTAATGGAACAAAGGAAAAAATAAAAAGTATTTATAAGAGAGTAACACATTATAACCTGATTAAAATACCGGCTGTCTGACATGGCTTATTTAAAAGATCTTAAAACATTTACTGACAAACGAGGTAACCTCACCGTAATTGAAAAAATACTTCCTTTCAAAATTGAAAGAATATTTTACATTTATGGTGTTGATGGTTCTGTGCGAGGCGGGCATCGTCATCATAATACAATTCAGGCAGCAATCTGTATAAAGGGAAGATGCAAAATATATAATAATGATGGCAAAAAAGAGGAGGTATTTCTTCTTAACAAACCATCTCAATGTCTCATTCTGGAGCAAAAGGATTGGCATAAAATGTATGATTTTTCCAAAAATGCCATTTTAATGGTTCTCGCTTCAGAAAACTTTGATGAGAAAGACTATATCTTTGAAGAATATGATAATTGAATACGAAAATCTCAAAAAAGTAAACAAACCTTTTTTTGATCAGTTCCGGAAGGCTTTTGATGATGTTCTGCAATCTGGTTGGTTTATACTTGGAGAAAACGTAAAGCGGTTTGAATCTGACTTTGCTAAATTTAATAATGTTGGATATTGCGCCGGTGTTGCTTCAGGGCTGGATGCTCTTTCCCTCTCTATAATGGCACTGGATATAGAGAAAGGTTCTGAAATAATTGTTCCGTCGAATACTTATATAGCTACAATACTTTCCATTCTGCAAACAGGAAATATACCTGTTTTGGTTGAACCGGATATAAAAACTTATAATATTGATTCACTGCTAATTGAGAAAGTAATTACAAAAAGGACAAAGGCGGTAATGGTTGTCCATTTGTATGGTAAGCCTTGCGATATGGACCCAATAATTGCTATTTGTAAAAAGCACAACCTGTTCCTGATCGAAGATTGCGCTCAGGCGCACGGCGCAGAATATAAAGGGAAAAAAGTGGGAGTTTTTGGCGATATGGCCGGTTTTAGTTTCTATCCTTCAAAGAATCTTGGATGCCTGGGAGATGGGGGAGCTGTACTTACTAATAATGGTGCCCTTCACAAAAAAACCGAAATGCTAAGGAATTACGGATCAAGTAAAAAATACTATAATGAATTTGTTGGAATAAATTCAAGACTTGATGAGATTCAGGCTGCTTTCCTTACAATCAAACTTAAATCGCTTGATAAAATAAACAAATATAAGAGAGATCTTGCCTTAATTTATCTGTCGAATCTGAAGGAAGATTTCATTTTACCTGCAACCAATGATGATTTTTATGATGTTTACCATATTTTTAATATCAGGCATATCAGGAGAGATGAGTTGAAAGAATACCTGAAAGTCAATAATATTCAAACTGAGATTCATTATCCGGTGCCACCGCATAAACAAAAAGCTTTGTCTTTTTTATCTAATCTTAAATTTCCGGTTTCTGAAGAAATACACGATACGACCCTTAGTTTGCCAATTTCTACAATGCATACACGAGAAGATATATTCAGAGTTGTTGAAGTGATGAATAAGTTTTAATGACAAAAAAATTCCTGTTAATATCTCAGGTATTTTATCCTGATCAGGTTTCCACAGCAAATCTTTTCACCACACTGTGCTCGTCTCTTGCAGAGAGAAATATTGAGGTAGAAGTCTGGGCGGCTCATCCAAGTTATACCGAGTTAAAAAGACAACCTGCACGAGTCAATTATAAAGGCATTAATATCCAATACTTAGCTTCAACAAATTTTGAAAAGAGTAGTCTGGCCGGGAGGTTTTCAAACATAATAACTTTTATGATAAGTGTTTCATTTAAGCTTCTGTTTTCAAGAGATAAGTCTCCGGTTTGGACACATACAACACCCCCTTTTCTTGGAATACTCCTCTCACATATCTGTAAACTTAAAAAGAGAAAATTTGTATATATCATGCTTGACATATTCCCTGAGGGATTGATCAGGTTGGGAAAGGTGTCAGGAAGTAATGTGTTTATCAGACGATGGCATCGGCTATTTGTTGGTTCTTTGAAAAAGAGTGAAAAAATAGTTGTTATCGGAAGAGATATTAAACAATTTATAGAAAAGATCTGTCCTGAATGTCAAAAAAAGATCGAATATATTCCGCACTGGCAGGATGATAGTCTGATCTTTCCCACTAATTTTACAGATAACGAATTTGTTATAGAGAAGGGACTTCAGAAGAAATTTGTTGTACAGTATTCCGGAAATATAGGTCTGTGGAATGAAGTAAAAACAATGGGGCGGGCCGTTAAGAAAAACCTTGAAGATATTGTATATATATTTGTTGGAGGCGGGATTAGAAAAACAGAATTATTGAATGAGTTTTCATTAGAGGATCAGCAAAACGTCTTCATGATGCCCTTTCAGAATAATTCTGACTTTAATAATATAATGGGCGCGTCGCATGTTCATCTGGTCACATTGAGGGACGGTCTTGAAGGTATGGCTGTTCCCTGCAAAATTTATGGGATTCTTGCTGCTGGCAGACCAGTTATTGCGATGGTTCCGGAATTATCTGAAATAGCTTTTATAGTTAGTGAGGAAAAATGTGGAATGGTAATAAATCCTACTGATCTTGATGGTCTGATAAATGCGATCTTACTTCTTAAATCAAATACGGATCTGCGAATAGAGATGGGGCAAAACAGTCGAAAGGCATTTGAAAAGAAATATACAACTGGTATTATTGCTGATAGATATTTAGAATTACTTAACGAACTTACCTGAGATGAATAAATTAAAATTTGCTATTGTCGGGTGTGGCAGAATAGCAGAGAGGCATGCGGAACAGATT
>DATCHE010000051.1:0-26609 GCA_036508535.1 Bacteroidales bacterium
TCGGACCACTTTTTCTTGCATCCGGTCTATCCGCAGGGGCAGCTGCTACCTTGCTCTTATCAAAGGATAAGGCAGAACGCAAACAATTTGCCAGGATTGATCTTGTTTTAATTGGAATAGAATTATTTCTCATCATACATATGTTTATGGGATTTCTGGCAAGTACTCAGGTTCAGATTGATGCAGTAAAAATGTTTTTAGGAGGACCGTATACTATGTCGTTTTGGATATTTGTAGTAATACTCGGAATGCTTATACCTGCACTGCTTGAGATTATGGAGCTGGGAAAATTTAAGATACCGGTAATTATTCCTGCTGTTCTCGTAATTTTTGGCAGCCTGATGTTACGGTTCATAATTGTTTATGCAGGCCAGGTGAGCAGATGGTTGTATTAAGCCCAGGGTGCAGACCGTAGAGACGCAAAATTTTGCGTTTCATTAAAAAATACAGTAGAGGCGCAAAATTTTGCGTCTCTACATAGATGAATGAAAACTGATAAGAATTATAAAAATGGTTAAGACAAAGGAATCAAGAAAAACAAAATACCTCAATCCATATGTAGGCGGGGTATTATTGGGTTTAGTTCTGTTGGCTGCAAATTTTGTTGCCGGTCGCGGACTGGGTGCAAGTGGCGCAATTAAAAGTGCTATTGTAACAGTTGAAACAACTATTGCTCCAAGGGCTTCAGTAAATTCAGGTTTCATTAAGGAATACACTCAAGCTCATAGCGGTAACCCTATGAAAAATTGGCTCGTTTTTGAAATGATGGGCGTTCTTGTAGGCGGATTTCTCTCAGGTGCCTTTGCGGGTCGTTTGAAATTTAAGGTTGAACATTCACCAAATATAACTTCACGGAAAAGAATGTTTCTGGCATTAACAGGAGGGGTTTTATTTGGCTTTGGATCTCAACTTGGCAGGGGCTGCACAAGCGGATCTGCACTAAGTGGTATGGCAGTACTATCTTTAGGTGGTTTTATTACAATGATGGCTATTTTTGGCACTGCCTATGCTCTGGCTTACTTCTTCAGGAAGAACTGGATATGAAACGGTGCACCCTTCGGCAAGCTCAGGGTAAGGCTCAATGGCACAAGGGCATAAAGGCGCAATAGCACAACAACATAACAACATAATGACATAACAAGACAATTAGATATCAAGACATTAAGACAAAAATATTATGGGACCATTATCAGTAAATGAATTAATATCAGAGAATACTAACCTCTTTCTGGCTTTTGTAATCGGAATAGGTTTTGGCTTTGTTCTTGAACAGAGTGGTTTTTCTTCAAGCAGGAAACTGGCAGGAGTGTTCTACGGTTATGATGCAGTTGTATTGAAAGTATTCTTTACTGCAGCAATAACCGCTATGCTGGGACTACTTTTCTTCAGCCTTTTTGGATGGGTCGACCTTAGCCTGGTTTATGTTAATCCTACTTATTTAACATCTGCTATTGTAGGAGGGATAATAATGGGTGCAGGTTTTATTATTGGCGGTTACTGCCCCGGTACAAGCTTCTGTGGAGCATCAATTGGTAAGCTTGATGCATTCGTCTTTATTGGAGGTTTATTTATCGGAGTATTCATTTTTGGTATAGGTTATAACCTTTGGGATGGAATGTATATGGCGAAATTCCTTGGGTCACCAAAAATCAGTACAACACTAGGCCTTACTGATGGAGTATTTGCCATATTACTCATTATCGCGGCACTTGCAATGTTTTGGGTAGCCGAATGGGCTGAAAAAAAATTCCCCAGAGAAGAATATTAAAGCTCAAATATATTTATACAAACTTTAATCTATATATTATGAAACCACGTACATTATTAGCACTGTTCATCATTCCGATGGGTCTTATCATAGCTGCTGTCCCGTCGAATAAGACCAGACAATACAAACTCACTGCAGAGGAATTATTAAGTGAGGTTAATACAAGAACCCAGTATGTCACGCCTGATGCTGTGGCTGATATGATAGTAAAGAAGGATCCTTCTCTGCGTCTCATTGATGTCAGAAGCCAGGAAGAGTTCGAAAAATTCAGTCTCCCAGGAGCTATTAATATTCCGGCTACCGATCTTCTTTCAGACCAATACACAGATATTCTTAATCAGGATATTAAGATGAATGTGTTTTATTCCAATGGCACATTGACCGCTAATGAAGCCTGGATGGTAACCAGGCAGCTTGGTTATATTAACAACTTTGTACTTGAAGGTGGACTGAACTATTGGTTTGAGGCGATCCTTAACCCTCAAAAACCATCATCATCAAGTGCAGATGAGGAGTTCGCAAAATACGACTTTCGTAAAAGCGCAGGATTAGCTTTGGGAGGAAGTGGTTCATCCGTTCAGACCACTCAGGTTCAGTCTGCTACTTCAGCAAAACCAGCTGTTTCGGCTGTAGGAAAGAAAAAGAAAGCTGCCGGCGGTTGTTAGAAAGAAACCGGACCTTTATCTGCCTTCCGATACCCGCTTCAGAGCATTAGGTGCCTGTATTAAATGGTAGTCGTAGGTATATACCAGGTATTTCTTTTCCCAGGTCGGGAAGAATTTTTCTTTATATTTCCTTAATCCTTTGAAATGGCCAAACGCTTTAATGTTTTCATAAGCGTATTGAATGGTCTTCTCAGCCAGGTTAGTTCCTTCAATGCCTGAAAGGGGAGCCAGGCCAAGATTTGCTGACTTATATCCCTGATCCTTAAGGTATAGCAGGGTTTTTGCCATTAGAAGATCCAGTACTCCGTTTGGAGCATCATGAACCTTCCTTATAAGATCGTAAGTAGCTTCTCCAGGTGCAAAATCGGGAATAAGGTTCAGAAAGGCAAATACTTTTTCCTCTTTATCCTCTACGGTAATTATGGTTTGGCCCTTTAGAATAGTCCGGTCAAATACTCCCTGAGTAAATGCAATTTCTTTCTCATTCATTTCAATGAGCCAGTTATTCGAAACCATCTCAAGTTTCTGAAGTAATCCTTCTTTAATTGGTGGCTGGTAAACTTTTATATCATAACCTTCTGATGTCAGACGGTTTATAGCGCTTCTGGTGGTTTTCATTTTCCCACCATCCATTGTGAATGTGGTAAGATCTACAATAGCCTCTTCTCCAATCGGAAAGCTCTTTTTGCCGAGATTCAGGTATAAGTTTAATGAAGGTTGTGGAATACGATAATAAATGCCTACAAAACCATTTTCGGTGCAGAACATGTCAAAACTCTGTACCATTTTGATAAGCGCTTCATCATCTTTACATACAGGATTTTCGAGAACAAATGCAAAATGTCTGGTCATCTTAAAGGAAATAAATCCATCGCGGTCATCCGATATAAAAACAAACTTATCGGGATACGTTTTAAAGAAGTCGAGCGGTGAATTTCCATAGCGTTGCTGTATTTCCTTTGCAAGTTTAAAGTCTTCTTCTGAATTAAAAGGTTTACTGAAGTATGGTTTTAAAAGGCTGAAGAAAATAAAAGTTATTACAGATCCAGAGAAAAAATAGATTGAATAAATGAAATTTTGTCCGAAGGCAGTAAGTGGTTGGAGTCCGCTGTCATCGAACAGGAAAAACATTTTAAATATGATTTTTATAGATGTGGTCAGGTGAAAATCAATACCAAAGTGATGTTTGTCCATAAAATAGAAGCCAATAATTCCATATAGAAGAACTGCCCCTACGCTATATATCAGCACAAAATAACTTATACGAGTCAGCCGGCGATGTGGTTTTAGAGCATAGTGACCTCTGGTATATAAAAGTGAGACAGCAGCTATTAAAGCTAATATTGCTTCTTCATAATCTGCTCCCTTAAAAAGATGACCTACAGCAGATATTACTGTAAGAAAGATTGCGAGATACCATGCCCGGATAGATCCCTGTAACAGAAAAACACTTAGCATTAACAACAGGAGACCTGCAACAAGTACAAGTTCATTACTATTACTCACAAGTGTTTTAGGCAGAAATTCGTACACAAGTTTTAATCTGTCGGGAAGGGCAGGTGTTATACTCGAAAGAATATTTACAAAACCCAGTATAAAAATTATTAAAGGAGCTAACATACGAAGGAAAATATTGTTTTTCCGTGATATAAAACTTCCTACTCCGGCAATAAGCGGTAACCAGAATTCAAAGAAACGATACAGTAAAGTTATTGATGCAGCCGCAATGATAGGAAAGCCGAATTGTCCCAAAATGTAAGTGAGAGATACTTCAATAGCCCCTAAGCCACGAAGAAAAGGAGAGGCAATAAGGATCAGTACCATGATTATATAGCCAATAAATGCAGCAGGCCACGAAGGCTCAAATCCCAGGGCAAGCATCGCAATATATAAATGTACTACTCCAATTATCTCAATACCTATTGAGAACAGGAGTGTTATCCAAAGTTGTCTGCGACTTATACTTTGACCTATCATCTCATCGAGGGTCAGCGTCAGAGCAGGACTGATCTTAGAGATCCAGATGTAAGCTTTACCTTTTTTCGATATTGAATAGAGAATAACGAAAAAACAGACAATCATCACTATCATGAAAACAAAACCAATTAATTCCGCATTATGTAAACTGTAGCGGAAAAGAGCATAACCAAAAACAGGAAAAGCGATTACAACAACTGAAAGGATACTCAAAAAAGCAAAAAATGTTGATGCCAGATGGATTTGTGATTTACTGGCACCTTTACTTTCAACTTCACTGGTAAAAAATGCCAGTGAAGAAAAACCTCCCGCCGGCAGAAAAACACTTATAAAATTACGTTTCAAAAACATCCGTATTGCTACTTTCAACGGAATAATGATAGCCATTGATTTAAAGCTATGTACATACATTTTTGCCTGAAATACAATATATACACCCGTTAACAATATTCCCAACGCCACATACCATGGGATACTGTTTGACAACTGATCTTTTATCTGGGAGAGCTCAAGGTTTTCATGACGAATGAAAAAGACTGCCATACCGAGAAGAAACAGGGAGAAGATAAGCTGCCAGAGGAATTTATTATATAGTAATTTTGAGATGAATGATTTTGCTTTATCCATAGAATCCAATATTTAAGGGTTTTATTTCTTCTGCAAAATTAATTCGGTCAGTTTCTTAAAGTCACTGCTAAAATGATGTCCTCCTTTTACAGTGACAAACTCAATTTTGGGATTCGAAATCTTACTTTTTATTTCCTCTTTTTCATCATCGCCATAAAGACAAACGGTCCTTGCAAAGGTGAGATTGTTCAGCTCTATTGCGAGGTCATATTGTCCTGCTTTGGCCCTGAGGCTTAACATGTCGCCGACATGAATCTCAAGGTCAGCTGAAGTTGTTGGAGACAGAAGACCTACAATTTTTGTCTGACTTTTAAACTCAGCACTTAATCGGTTCACAATAACTGGCAATGCATCAGCTCCAAAGGAATATCCAACAAAAATAATATCAGATTTTTTCCAATAGTTTTTGTAATATGTTAGTAACTTTTGAACATCCGCAACTACATCTGTTGCTTCCTTCCTTCCCCAGAAATATTTCAGAGCATCAAGTCCGATTACAGCATAGCCCTTTTTTGCGAATTCGCTGCAGATAGACTCATCAAAACTGGTAAATCCGCCATCGCCGGAAATAAAAAACATAATTCCTTTTATACTATCGCCTGCGGCATTAACTAAATGATAGGGCAACCCACTTATATCAACTAAGTCAGGACGATTTATTTCAGCGTCTGCAACATTTATTTTTGACGCATCGGTAGCTATAATTTTATTAAATGCATCTTTCATCTGAGGCATCCAGTTTCTTTGCACGGAGAAGCCATGACCTACGCCCGGTAGTGATACAAGGAAAGAATTGGGAATTTGTTTCAGATAATCACTGGTTGATTTAAAATCACAGACCTTATCTATCTGACCTTGTAAAACGTAAAAAGGTTCCTGCAGATTTGAGTTGGCTTCAAGAAAAAAACTTTTACCTTCTTTTAAAACATGAGATTTCAATCCCGATCCGGTACAAAGGGTGCGGTTAATCTCAATATCAGGACAAAACCCCAATGATATTACCCCCTTAAAAGTATGGGCCGGTGCCTGTGCCAATATGCCATACGCCAGTGTTGCACCTGAAGAATAACCAACAATTACAGGATTGATATATTCATTAAACTTATATTTTTCCTGGATTGTCTTGCTGAGATTTTCAAAATCAGATGCCGGATAGTAACATTCTGAATTTGTCTTTTGTAAGTTTTTGTAGTATCTTGTTATGTCAATACCTACCACCATTGCATTCATTCCTGAAAATGCTATAGCCATATCCACAACACCAAGATTCCACCCTCCGTCGCCGCTGATAAAAAGAATTACCTCGGTAGGTTCAGATACCGGTTTATAGATTTTAACCACTCCGAATGATCCCACTTTAAGAGAGTCAGGTTTGCTTGCTATTGCTGAACTGAATAGTAATACAAGGATTAAGGTCAGTAATGTCTTTATCATTTGATTTTTCACCTTTCTGGTTCTACCCGGATAAGTCATCATTAATACTTTCATATTTACTTTCACATTTCGATTCCCCAACAATTTTACACAAAAAGTATTCTAATAAGCTCTTGCTAAGCCTTGGGGATTCCTCGCTAACGCTCGGAATGACAGCTTATTATTTTATCGGAGGGGGAAAGAAGTGGCGATTAGCAGAAAAGCGTCAAAACAATGACAAATAAAAGTTTGCTAATCGCCACTTCTTTCCCCCATATCAAAATCTCTCACTGTCATCCCGAGCGCTAGCGAGGGATCTCCTTCTCTTAGAACCAAACTAAATACTATGTACAACGAGCGTTTTATCATTAGTGAATTAATATTCATGTTTTTGACTTATATAAGTCTGATTCTTCGAAAAAAATTCTAATATTGATAACTCACTTCTTTAAAAAAAATATACGCCATTTTCGTATCGCATTTAAATGAGTTGTAAATTTAGAGAAATATATTTGTCTTTTCAATTTAAAACAAACTGACCCAAAATATTCTTCAAATTTATGAAAAAACTTCTTTTAGTTCATTTGGGGACTTTACTATTTCTACAGTTATTATCCTCGCAAATTGTTCTGAAGGAACCACTCAGCGACAGATTGACAGGGTATACCATAGATGCAAAACTAGATCCTGTTACAAAAACAGTAGTAGCAAATATGAAAGCTTTCTGGGTCAATAATTCCAGGGATGTTGTGCCCGACATTCAACTGCATTTATATATGAATGCTTTCAGAAGCAGTAAAACTACATTTAACATAGAATCGGGTGATTCTCCTTCAGATGAAAAATCGGGAAATGGCTGGATAAATATAAAATCATTTACCGACCGGAATGGAACAGACCTAGTTCCACGAATGGAATTTATAAGTCCTGATGACGGAAACATGGAGGATCAGACAGTGTTAAGAGTGGTTCTTCCGAAGCCGGCTGTTCCGGGGGATACTGTTTTTATAAGTGTGAGTTTTGAAACCAGGCTACCGTCAAATATAATTAGAACAGGCTACAGTGGTGATTTCTATTTTGTTGGCCAATGGTTTCCGAAATTTGGCGTGTATGAACAGGCCGGAATGCGTTATGCTATAACAGGTGGCTGGAATTGCCACCAGTTTCATGCAAATTCGGAGTTTTATTCAAACCATAGTGTTTATGATGTGAAAATCACTTTACCAAAGGAATACGTTGTGGGATCGGGAGGAATGCTCATCGACGAGGTTGATCCTTATGGTGATGGGAAAAGTAAAACTCTTACTTACAGGGCAGAAGATATTGTAGATTTTGCATGGACTGCATGGCCCGGATATAAGGTTTATACACAACAATGGCAACACATTAAAATATCATTGCTTCTTCCAAATGAAAGAACTGATCAGGTAGAAAGACAATTTGCTGCTGTAATAAATGCATTGGAATATTTTACTAAAAATGTTGGCCCATACCCCTGGCCACATCTTACAATAGTTGATCCACCGGCTAAAGGAAGCGGGTCGGGAGGAATGGAATATACTACACTTTTTACATCGGCCTCCTTTTATATGATGCCCGACTTTATTCACATGCCTGAAATGGTGACTATTCATGAATTTGGACACGCTTACTTTATGGGAATTCTGGCCAGTAACGAGTTTGAGGAACCATGGCTTGATGAAGGAGTAAATTCGTTTCTGGAGGAGAGAATAATGGACCATTATTATGGCGAAAATTCAGGAATGATAGATCATCCTCTGCTAAAGATTTCTGATAAATCACTTTCAAGGTTGTCGTATGTGAATTCAGGAGGCCGGCAGGTAGTCAGTAATATTGAATTTTCATGGAAATATCCGCACGATACCTATGGCATGATGTCGTATAATAAAACTGCTACATGGCTTTACACACTTATGGGAATAATCGGGGAGGAGACTACCAACGAAGTGTTCAGGGAATATTATAAAAAGTGGGCTTTTAAACACCCTTCAGGAGATGATTTCGTAGATATTGTAAATGAGGTTGTTACCAGAAGATACGGAGATAAGTTCGGGCCTGATATGAATTGGTTTTTTGACCAGACACTTTATGGTACAGGTATTTGCGATTATAAAGTAGCCAACTGCTCCAGTAATAAAATAAAAGTCCCGGAAGGAACAATAAACGGAGGCGATTCTCTTGTTAAAAATCTGGTCTTAACTGATTCTTTATATAAGTCGTCAGTTGAACTTGAAAGGGTAGGAGATGTTATGCTACCCGTGGAGGTTCTTATTCATTTTAAAAATGGTAAAGAGATTCTTGAGATGTGGGATGGAAAAAGCCGGTTCAAAGATTACACTTATACCAGAACCAGCAAGATAGAGTGGGTTAAAATAGATCCTGAATTCAAGATTAGAATGGATGTGAATTACATTAATAATTCCATGACTGCTGATCCTGATTATGCGCCTGTTAGGAGATTAACAAATAAGCTTATCTCATTCATGGAATTTTTGATTAATTATTTCTCTTTATAAATACAGAAAGGATGAAGATTTTTTTTGCCTTAAAGTCAGCCCTGGTGCGATTGCCCGGAATTTGGAAAGGAGCAATGACTCTATGGTTCATAATGCTTTTATTAGTAGTCCTTCTTGCTATTCCCATGAAAGGAGCTTTAATTGCAGGTTTTGGCAAAAGTATGATAACTGAAAAACTCAGAGATGGTATTAATTTTGAAGTGTTTTCTGATCTGGGTGATACTTTTAAAAATCTGGTTTCTTATTTTTCGTCTGGCTTTTTATTGGTTATACTGACAGGTTTTCTGATAAATACTTTTTTTTCAGGTGGTCTTTTTAACAGTTTGAAGCGAAAATCAGGTAAATTTACTATGGTAGAATTCTTTAGTGCATCAGTAAAAAACTTCTGGTCATTTCTGGTAATCACGGTTATTATCTATAGCATAATTCTGTTTCTGATAGTTTTTATTATTGTTTTACCTGTAACGATTGTTAGTCAGGCAGATGCCTTATCTGAAGGGACCCTTTTCAAAACCTGTATAGTTGTTTTTTCAATATTTTTTCTTTTGTTAATGGTACTTATTCTTGTTGCTGATTATGCAAGGGCATGGCAGGTAGCCAAAGAGAAAAACCTTTGTTTCAGAGCAATAGGATTTGGCTTCAGTCAGACCTTCAGAACCTTTGCATATTCGTATCCTATGATTATTATTATATTGATAGTTCAGTTATTATTTGGTTGGCTTGCTTTTAAAATTATTTCCGGTTTGACCCCATCTGCCGGAGGTGGAATTTTTCTTCTGTTTCTTTTGTCGCAATTCCTTTTTTTTATTAAAATAATGCTGAAAGTATGGAGATATGGAAGTGTTACGGCACTAATGCACGAGAATGAAAGGTATATTTTTGAATCTATGACAAATGATAATTGAAATATATAAAATGATTATCCGAGATGAAAAACAATTGATTTGGCGTTAAATCAAAATGTCATAATAGGTGAGGGATATTCCTCGCTGGCGCTCGGAATGACAGGGCAAGGTTGTTGTACAGGGTGGAAGCAGAGGCGATTCGCTCAGCGAATCGCCTCTGCTTCCACCCATCCCACAAATAAAATTGTCATTCCGAGCGATAGCGAGGAATCCCCATAATCATTTTTTTAGATTATTATTAACCGATTCTCATTAAATTAATTAACCTAAATTGATATAGTTATGGAAAAGATTATTTCATGCTGTGGTTTGAACTGTGCCACCTGCGATGCAAGGATTTCAACAGTTAACAATGATCAGGATCTGAGAATAGCAACTGCTGAAAAATGGAAAGCAGCATATAAAAATGAAGCCTTGTTGCCCGAAATGATAAACTGTACTGGATGCAGAGCAGAGGGAGTTAAGTTCAGTCATTGTGATGTTTGTGAAATAAGAAATTGTGCAAATGAAAAGGGGTTTAATACTTGCGGAGAGTGTGATAAAATGGACACATGCCAACTCGTTTCAGCAATTCATAAGTATGTCCCGGAGGCAGTCATGAATTTAAGAAACCTAAACTAGCAGGGGATTTTTAATTTATCACTAATTCAGATTATTATGGCCGAAAACCTTAATATCCAACTTTCCGATAAGGGAATCATTCCTACTGATGAAGTTCTGTTTTCTATTATCGGCGACAAAATGAATCTGTGGCATGTACTTATGAATACGGTAAAAGATAAATATCCGGATTCCACAGGAAGTTGGAACTATTATAACGATGGCAAGAGATGGCTCTTCAAGATGACCAGAAAGAAAAAAACCATGTTCTGGACCACTGTTTTTGAGGATACCTTCAGAATTACATTCTACTTTGGAGATAAAGCCGAACCTCTGATTTTTAGCAGTGATTTGTCTGTGACAATTAAGAATGATTTCAAGACGAGCAGGAGATATGGTTTGATAAGAGCTATTACCGTAATAGTTAATGAACAATCTGATATAGATACTGTTCTAAGGCTGATTTCTATAAAGCTTAAGATTAAGTAGTAACTTAGCAAAAAAATGGAAAATAATTTTTATCAGTTCTCTGCCCGGTCACTTCAGGGAAAAGAGATTAGCATGGAAACTTACAAAGGGAAAGTGATTTTGGTTGTAAATACTGCCAGTAAGTGTGGATTTACACCCCAATATGAAGGTTTGGAAAAACTCTACGAAAAGTATAAGGATAGAGGATTTGTTATACTGGGATTTCCCTGCAATCAGTTTGGAAAGCAGGAGCCAGGTACAGAAAAGGAGATCGCGGAAGGATGTCTCGTGAATTATGGTGTGTCATTTCAAATGTTTTCAAAAATTGAAGTAAATGGTCCAAATGCACACCCATTATATAAATACTTGAAGAACAGTATTTTCGTTATCACCGGAAAGAAAATTAAATGGAATTTTACTAAGTTCCTGATCAATTCAAAAGGGGTACCGGTCAAAAGATTTTCCCCTGCTACGGTACCCGAGAAACTTGTGAATGATATTGAGAAGCTTTTGATTAAATAGTTGAAACCTGAATTTCACTTAAACAATTAAG
The DNA here is from genome assembly GCA_036508535.1 of Bacteroidales bacterium. Taxonomy (GTDB): domain Bacteria; phylum Bacteroidota; class Bacteroidia; order Bacteroidales; family VadinHA17; genus LD21. The sequence continues at coordinate 11,514 of DATCHE010000051.1, forward strand.
GCTGATTTTAAAGAGTATAGAATAGTATGCCACCAACACATAAAGCCACAAATGCTCACAAAGTACTTATATTAAATAGCTTAATTCTTCTATTCCTTTGGACAGTTACTCCTGTCTTTTCCCAGAACCTTGATATCCGGATTCTACGGTCAATAAATTCACCAGAAACACTGACATCCGATAACTTCTTTCAGTTTATGTCAAATTCGGACGCATATATCTCCTTCGGTATACCCGCAACAATGGCCACTGTTGGTCTTATAAGACATGACGAAAAGTTACTCGGAAATTCCTGTTTGACTCTCGTATCAATTGGAGTAAGTTCAGTTCTGACACTTACCATGAAATATTCATTTAACCGGACCAGACCTTACATTACATATCCTGATATTATAAAAAAATCAGCTGGAGGAAGTCCCTCATTTCCTTCAGGTCACACTTCGATGGCTTTTGCAACAGCAACATCTTTAAGTCTTGAATATCCGAAATGGTACGTTATTGTCCCGGCATATACCTGGGCCGGTACCGTTGGATACTCCAGAATGCATCTTGGTGTACATTACCCTTCTGATGTTCTTATTGGTGCCTTAGTAGGAGCAGGAAGCGCCTTCATAACTCATAAGGTTAACCAGAAACTTCTTAAAAGAAAAAGTTGAAAACCCACCCCTAACCCCTCCCTGGAGGGGAACGAAACTTGCTGATTCTCCTTTTCTCCTTTTCTCCAGGTCTCCCCTTCAGTCTTTCCCCTCTATACCTTTCTCACTGCACTTTGCACACTTTTGTTATAAGTATAAATACCCTCAATAAATAGGCTTTAAGCTTGTTTCTCCCTTTTTTTATAAGAGGTAATTTTGTGTTAATAATTTAACACATCTCTGGCTCTTCAGGTTAATGGAAAAGTTTTATGATTTGCTTTTAAAGGATGTACGGTTTGAAGAGGGCCTGAACGCCTGTATGAATTGTGGAGTTTGCACCGCAATCTGTCCGGCAGCTGAGTTTTATGACTATGATCCCCGAAAAATAGTGGATATCGTTCAGTCTAAAAATGAAGAGGAGATAAGAGACCTTCTGAAATCTGAAACAATCTGGTACTGCGGCGAATGCATGTCATGCAAAACAAGATGCCCGCGTGGAAATGCACCCGGTTTGATAATAATGGCATTACGATCACTTTCACAGGATCTTGGATATTTTGTTGAATCTGAAAAGGGCCGGCAGCAACTTGCCTTGAAAAGAACTGTTGGTCAATGGATACTTGATCATGGCTATTGTCTTTATCTTGAGGGTGTTGGGACGAACATGCATCCTGAACAAGGACCTGTTTGGGACTGGATACAGGAAAACTGGAGTGCTCTTTTTAAAAAAATGGGAGCAAATTATAAAGGTGACGGTCCCGGAATTTTGCGTAAAATCCCCGAAGATGCAATGGATGAATTAAGAAAGATATTTGAAGTAACCGGGGGTATTGAACGATTTGAAAATATTGAAAAATTTTCTAAGCGGAAAGCAGAAGAGATGAATATGACCCTGGATGATGGAATTGATAATGAGTATTTCAATCATATTTATAAAACAGATAAAGGCTGTCACACGCGGTAGAGACGCAATGCATTGCGCCTCGTATCGTAAACAATAAACCGTAGAGATGCAAAATTTTGCGTCTCAATAAAATTTTTAAAATGAACATTGATGGGAAAAAAGCGATCTGGAAAGATTACCAAAAAGAAATTGCCGACGACAAGTTTTTCTACGTCAGAAGTTGCGTAAGGCAAAATTTCTTCCCGGGATCAGAAACAGCTTTTCTTAAGATTATGCGTGATGAGCTTAAGAAAGATGTCTATGAGCATCCCTGTCATACTACCTGCACCGGAATCGGATATCACAGCGACATAGTTCCGGTTGAAACAACCATGACTGTTGTTGCCCGTCAGTTTGCAATAATGACCGAAGCCGGCTATGAAAACCTAATGCCCTCCTGCATTACTTCATTTGGGTTATATACCGAAATACTCGACACATGGCACCATTTCCCGGAGGTGGAAGCAAAGGTCAGGGATCAACTCAGGAAAGCCACCAGTCGGGAGTTTATAAAACCAAAAAACCTCGCTCATGCAAGTGATGTGATTTATAAATTCAGAAAAGAGATTGCCGCAAAAGCAAAATTCAAGCTTATTAACAAAAATACAGGGGAACCTTTAAAAGTAGTTGATCATATTGGCTGTCATTATTCCAAAATGTTCCCGTCTAAAGGTGTGGGGGGTGCAGAATATCCATATGTACTTACTGGTATGATTGAAGAGTGGGGAGGGCAGATTATAGATTATCCGGAAAGAAGGCACTGTTGCGGTTTTGGATTCAGACAATATCTTGTACAGGCAAACAGGGGTTTTTCTGTCGCCTGTTCAAAAGAGAAATTTGAGTCAATGAAACCTTTTAAACCCGATATGATTATTACTAATTGTCCGGGATGTCCGATGTTTCTCGACCGTTGGCAATATGTAATAAATGAAATGGAAGGGAAGAGATATGGACAGAATGGCGAGGGCATACCGGTCTTTACTTATGAAGAGGTTGCCGGGTTGGTTCTCGGTTATCATCCATGGGAGTTGGGACTCCAGATGCATCAGACTGATTGTGAACCGGTGCTCGATAAAATGGGAATTGAGTATTCAAAAGAAGATAAATACAATTTAGAATTCGGAAGAGAGTACTCAAAAGGTCATAAATTCATAAATGTCTGATTGCAAATGAGTAAGCATGTTGTAGTTGTAGGTGGAGGTGTGGCCGGGCTGGAAGCGGCAGGCAGGTTGTCAATGGCTGGCTTAGATGTTAGTCTTCTTGAGAAGGAAAATAAGACCGGCGGACACCTGAATGAATGGCATAAACTTTTTCCCGACAGAAGAAACAGTTCTGAAGTAAAAGAATACCTTGAAAAGATTACTCACTCTGAAGGTATTAAGTTTCTTACCAAAACAACCATAGAAAAGATTTCAAAGAGCAAGAGTCATTTTTCAATTATTACAAATGAAGGCAAAGAGATTACAGCCGATGCAGTAATAGTTGCAACAGGATTCGATATTTTTAAAAGTGGCAGGAAAGAGGAGTATGGTTATGGTATTTACGATAACGTAATTACATCAGCTGACCTGGAAGATATGTTCAGTAAGGATAAAATATCTTTAATGAACGGGAATACTCCAAAAACGATTGGCATAGTTCATTGTGTAGGTTCGCGCGACGAGAAAGTTGGAAATCTATATTGTTCCAAACTTTGCTGCGTTACTGCTGTAAAACAGGCTATCGAAATAAGGGAGCATATTGCAGGTTCAAAGGTTTTCTGTTTTTATATGGATATGAGAATGGGGGGCGCATATTATGAGGAGCTCTATCGTGAGGCTCAGGAAAAATATGGTGTGAACTTCATACGAGGTAAAGTTTCTGAGGCAGGTGTGACAATAGATAATAAACTGGTAGTCAAAGTTGAAGATACACTTGCAGGCCGTCCTTTAAAAATGGAACTCGACATGCTGGTACTTATGGCAGGGATGGAAATGTCGGAAGGCGGTAAGAAAATTGCCGGGATGAGTGGCCTGAACACGGGTGATAACAAATTCTTTGCTGCTGCTGATCATCATTTTGGCAGCAATAGAAGTAATATAAAGGGTATATTCTATGCTGGCACGTGCACAGCACCTATGAATATCACGGAAACAATATCTCATGCCCGTGCAGCCGTTTCTGAAGTTATTGAATTTCTGAAAGACCCGAAAGAGTAATATGGAAAGATTCGGATTTACAGTATCAAAAGGGAGACAGATAGATTACGATGCTAACGACAGAAGCATTGCTGAATATATTTTCGATCGTGAACCGAGTTTCAGATTGTGTATTGAATGTGGAGGATGCTCTGCTACCTGCACTGCAGGTAATTTTACCAGATTTAGTCTCAGAGAATTTAATATACTTATCAAACGTGGGGAAAACGATCTGGTAAGAGATCAGATTAAAAAATGTATGCTCTGCGGAAAATGCACACTTGTTTGTCCCCGCGGTGTGAATACAAGAAATATTGTGGTTCTGGCAAAAGAGGCATTTAAAAAAATGAACGATTATGCAATTTGATCCATTTATAATTCCTTTTAATATTGGCTTATACTCCATAGTTTTTTATGTTGTAATAAGGAGCGTAATCTGGTTCCGCGACTTATCACGTCCCGATAAACTCAGATTGCAAAGAGGGTTTTTTGGACGGCCGTTTGCACTTAGCTTAAAAGAGATCTTTCTTGAGAGTCTTATCCATAGAAAAATACTCAGAACAAACCTGAGGTTGGGATATATGCACATGAGTCTGGCCTTCGGATGGTTCTTACTTATTCTGTTCGGCACCATTGAAGCTGATATTTTTGGTGCAAAACACCTCAACGCTCCTTATAAGGCAATATTTTTTAAGTTTTTTAATCCTGATCACGGCCACACGGGATTTGAAGCAACTTACGGGTTTTTAATGGATCTGATCCTTGCTTTTATTTTGTCAGGTCTGTTGCTTGCTGTTTCTAAAAGGTTTTACTCTCGAATTGTGGGAATGAAGCGAACAACTAAACTGAAGGTTACTGACAGAATTGCATTGACTTCGTTGTGGCTTATATTCCCAAGCCGCCTGCTGGCTGAAAGTTTCACAAGCGGTGCTAATGGAACAGGAAGTTTTCTGACAGGGTCGCTGGGCGCCTGGTTTGCAACTTTTCTGCCGGTACAGCAGATGGCATATCCCTTCTGGTGGCTCTATTCAATTGCATTGGGTACATTTTTTATTCTGCTCCCGATTACAAGGTATATGCATATTCCCACTGAATTGTTCCTGATTTTTATGCGGAACTCAGGTATAAAAACCGGTGATAAGGCCGGAACTTATTCTGAGGTTGAGACTTACTCCTGTTCTTCATGTGGCGTTTGCATAGATACTTGTCAGCTTAATTATTCAGCCGGGATTACTAATATTCAATCGGCTTATCTGATGAAAGCCATTCGTAACAATGATGACGTCTCATATATAGCTAATAACTGTCTCATGTGTGGAAGATGCGATCAGAAATGCCCGGTAGGGATAGAACTCTCGCCTATACGAATGATTCAGAGAAGGGGAGGTGAAACTGAAAATGATTTCAGAAACATTTACAAAGGTTATTTCCGAAACCGCAAAAGTTTTATAACAGAAAAATTAAATGGTTCATCAAGTTATAGTTTTCTTCCTGAAACCGATCCCAAAAAAGTTGATGTAGTCTTCTTTGCCGGTTGCATGACTCACCTTACACCGACTATTAAAAACGCGATGATTAAGATTCTTGATGCGTCAGGAGTGAACTACAGTTTTATTGATGAACAGGGTGGCGCTTGTTGTGGTCGCCCTCTTATGCTTGCCGGTCAGGATAAGGAAGCAAGGGAGTTGATAAACTTTAACTCTCAGATGATCTGGAAATCAGGCGCTAATACACTGGTTACTTCATGTCCTATCTGTTATAAAGTCTTCAAAGAGAGCTATCATCTTGGAGTAGAAGTGCTTCATCATACACAATTCATTAAGATGCTGATTGATGATGGTTCTGTTAAGATGAATTTTTTACGCAAAAAAGTAGTCTACCACTCTCCATGTGATCTGGGTAGAGGTTCAGGTGTTTATGATGAACCAAAATATGTTTTAAAACATGTTTCACGTCTTGAGAAAAGTAAGTTTGAAGATGCTGATTCATTATGCTGTGGTGGCAGCCTTGCAAACATGAAAATAAGTTCAAAAAACAGGACAAAGATAGCACATGATGCTGCAGCGGAACTGACTAAAGGGAAACCTGATATTCTATCAACAGCGTGTCCGCTCTGCAAAAAAACCTTTTCTTCCGCAACTGAAACGAGAGTTGCAGATATCGCGGAGATAGTAGCTGAAGCTTTAGTGGTTTATGATTCAAGAAAGAGTATAAGAAAACAGGTTATTTCTATAAAAGAGCTGGCAAATATATAGTGCAACCAGCAACCAGCAACCAGCATCTATAATCCTGCATCATTCATCTTTCCCAGTATTGAAAGTATCAGACTATATCTTTTCTTTCATATCTAAAATATTTAACCTTATTTTACAATTTGAAATTAGTGTTATACTTAAATTGTTTTTACTGCGTTATAAAACAAACGCTTTAAATTAAGATCGCTGAAAAATGAGAAGAAATATTTTTGTGTGGATGATGGTGATAGCGGTTACTTTATTAAACTCATGCAACAATGCCGTTAAAACTGAGGACAAAAAAGTAAGTACCATAAACAAAGTTTTGCAGCAGGAAGACGGAAGTATTTCATTGAAGGTTGATAAGGCAGAATGCTATAGTGACAAGGAGAACCCGGCGACTAATACTGCAGAATGGAATGTTTTTGTTTCTAAATCAGGTCGTTTTGATGTGTGGTTATCAAGCGCCACCAAAGACACAACTGACCTTCAATATGAAAACTCCGTGATGCTAAGCATACAAGATAACAGACTTGAAGCCCGGCCTGCCTGTGATAACATAATACTTAATTCAAGCGATGTCACCTATCCGTATTTCAGAGCTGATTCTTTTATGGGATCTGTTTTTATACAGGATACCGGACTTTATAACATACAACTAATCAGCGAGAAAATTCTTCCTAAGAATCATAAGATAGCTGAGCCTGCAGATGCTGATGTTTCAAAGTTATTATCTGTTTCTCTTACTCCTATCGCCCGCTAAAGATTCAATCCATTCTCTTGCATTAACAAACGCTTTCATCCAGGGTGTAACTTCATCATTTTTTCTGTCGGTTGGATAATATCCGCACTGCCATGGAAAAAATGCACGTTCCAGATGAGGCATCATTACAAGATGTCTGCCATCGTCAGAACTTAAACCTGCAATATCGTAATCTGATCCGTTTGGATTGGCAGGATATGAATGCCGGCTGAATTTTAATGGCACATGGTATTTGTCCTCAGTATATGGTAAGCTGAATTGTCCATCTCCGTGGGCTACCCATATGCCAAGTTCCATTCCAGCCATGTTTCCAAGCATTACAGAATTATTTTTTAATATTTTAACCCCAAGAAATCCTGATTCAAACTTATGCGACTTGTTATGCAATAGTCTGGGCTTCTCTTTGTGTGCGGGGTAAATCAGATCAAGTTCTGCCATTACCTGACATCCATTACATACACCAAGGGAAAGTGTATCAGTTCTTTTGTAAAAGTTTTCAAGGGCAACCCTTGCTTTTTCGTTGTATCTGAATGCTCCTGCCCAACCTTTAGCGGAACCGAGAACATCTGAATTTGAAAATCCTCCGACAAAAACTATCATGCCTATCTCTTCAAGGGTTTCCCGTCCTGAAATGAGATCTGTCATATGAACATCTTTAACGTCGAAACCGGCGAGGTAAAGAGCATAAGCCATTTCCCTGTCACCGTTAACTCCTTTTTCCCTGATAATAGCTGCACTTATACCTGTCTTCTTTCTTCTCTCCGGTGTTATACCAAATGATTTGAACGACCCGTTGAACCCGTCTAATTTAAAATCCAGTTCATGCTTCGTATAACTCTCAAACCTCTCAAGCGCCAGTTTTGGTTCTGTTTGACGACGATCGAGAAGGTATGAGGTCCGAACCCATTTTTCACGTAGCTTATCAATATCAAACTCTGTAGTTTCATTGTTGTTAGTCACAAAGAGCGTTCTTTCTTCCACAGGATGACCGATAGAGTAATATAGAATTCCGCTTTCAAGCAGGATTTCAGCAATTTCATCCTCATCCCTTACCTGAATAATTATACCCGGATTCTGGCTGAAAAGCATCTTTAGAGTATCACTTTCATCCAGTGCAGTAAGATTAACATTTATACCGCCTGAAGTATTTGAGAAACACATTTCAAGAAGGGTTGTTAACATTCCTCCTGCCGAGATATCATGTCCGGAAAGAATTTTACCATTAAGGACCATGCATTGAATAGTATTGAAAACCTCTGCAAAATAGTCAGGGTCTTTAACAGTCGGGACTTCATCACCAAGTTTATTAAGAATCTGGGCAAAGCTGCTGCCTCCGGGTTTGAATTCATCGCGGCTCATATCAATATACAAAAGGCTTGTATAAGGTTCGTTGACAATTACCGGTTCAACAATTTTTCTTATATCTTTTACTTCTCCTGAAGCCGATATTATTACTGTACCGGGTGAATAAACTACCTCATCACTATATTTCTGAGTCATCGAAAGACTATCCTTCCCTGTTGGGATGTTAATACCCAGGGCAATTGCAAAATCACTTGCTGCTCTAACGGCTGTATATAGTCTTGAATCTTCCCCGGGGTTTTTACACGGCCACATCCAGTTGGCAGAGAGCGAAACGCTTTTTAGTTTTCCTGCCAGCGGAGCCCAGATGATATTTGTAAGCGCTTCAGCTATTGAAAGAACTGCTCCGGCTGCAGGATCAACCAGTCCGGCTGCCGGGGCATGACCAATTGAGGTTGCCATACCTTTTACTCCCCTGTAATCTAGTGCGATAGCTCCAAGATTATTCAAAGGCAGCTGCAGAGGCCCTGCACATTGCTGTTTTGCAATACGTCCGGTAACCGACCTGTCAACTTTATTGGTGAGCCAGTCTTTGCATGCAACTTCCTCAATCTGCAAAACCTGCTCAGCATATTTATTTATATTTAGTAAGGAATACTTCAGTTTTGCGTAACTGTTTTCAATAGCAGTGTCGTTCATTATTGTTTTTGGTGGGTCGCCAAAGAGTGCATCCAGCGACATATCAATTGGCTTTTCACCGGTAACAGGATTTATAAGAGTAAACTGCATGTCACCGGTAACTTCCCCAATAATATAGAAAGGCGCTCTTTCTCTTTCGGCAATTTTTCTGAGAGTATCAATATCTGTTTTTTTCATAACGAGTCCCATTCGTTCCTGGGATTCATTCCCGATTATCTCTTTTGCCGAGAGAGTAGGGTCACCAATTGGCAGCTTACTGATGTCTATGCTCCCCCCGGTTGCTTCAACCAGTTCTGAGAGACAATTAAGATGTCCTCCTGCACCATGGTCGTGAATAGAAACCACCGGGTTATTATCCAGTTCACTTAAGGCTCTTATTGCATTGTAAACCCTTTTCTGCATCTCGGGATTGGCCCTCTGAACTGCATTGAGTTCTATTGAGCTGTCGAATTTTCCGGTATCTACTGACGATACTGCACCTCCTCCCATTCCTATCCTGTAATTATCGCCTCCAAGCAAAACAATGAGATCGCCTTTTTCGGGTATATTCTTTTCGCTGTCTTTCTTTTTACCAATACCAATACCACCTGCAAGCATAATAACCTTGTCGTAACCGAACTTCTTCAGGTTCTCAAAATGTTCGAATGTAAAAACTGAGCCGCAAATGAGAGGCTGGCCGAATTTATTCCCAAAATCGCTGGCCCCGTTCGATGCTTTAATCAGAATATCTTCCGGGGTCTGATAAAGCCATGGTCTGGCTTTTGTAGCTTTTTCCCACTGACGGTCACCATCCGGACGCGGATATGAAGTCATATAAACGGCAGTTCCGGCAATCGGCAACGCACCTTTGCCACCTGCTATACGGTCGCGTATCTCACCACCTGTGCCTGTAGCCGCCCCATTGAAAGGTTCGACTGTTGTAGGAAAATTATGTGTTTCAGCTTTCAGCGAAAGCACTGATTCAAAGTCTTTTATTTTGAAGAAATCAGGTTTGTCGTGAGTTGCCGGAGCAAACTGCTCTACCACGGGTCCCTGAACAAAAGCACAGTTATCTTTATAAGCTGAGACCACTCCATTTGGATTTGCCTTTGTTGTCTCCTTAATCATCTGAAAAAGCGTTGACTCCTGCTCTACACCGGAGAGGATAAATGTTCCATTAAAAATCTTATGCCGGCAGTGTTCAGAATTTACCTGAGAAAATCCAAATACCTCACTATCGGTGAGCTTCCGTCCCATAGATTTACTTAATTCATTAAGGTATGAAACTTCATCGTCGTTTAGAGCAAGTCCTTCTTTAAGATTATATTGTTTAATATCGTCTATGTAAAAGACGGGATCAGGGAGTTTATCAATTGTGAAAATAGTCTGATCTAGACTCTTGTACAACGATTGCAGCATAGGGTCGAATTCAGGTTTTTTGGTAACTATCGGGTGAAACTCCTCAATTCTTTTAATTCCTGTAATTCCCATATTCTGGGTTATCTCTACAGCATTTGTACTCCAGGGGGTTACCATCTCTTTTCTGGGGCCAACGAATAATCCTTCAATCTTGTCTTCAGTAAGAAGACTTACTTCTCCAAACAACCAGGAAAGTTTTTCAATGTCTGTTTGAGGAATTTTATCTATGGTGCCGACTGCGAATAAATTTTGATCTTTACCTTCGAAAAAGAGAATCATAGTACAAATGTTAAAATATTGATAAATAAAATGTTACAATCATAAAATAATACAATCATAAAATGATAAATAACAGCGCCTTAAAGATAGTATTTTTTATTAAGTGTTAAGCGTTAAGTCTTTGTGTTGTGGGTCGTAAGTCGTGAGTCGCTGCAAGCCCGCTTCTTCTGAGCAGTGCCTCAATCGACGGTTCTTTACCTCTGAAATTTCTATAAAGGACTGCCGGCTTTTCTGTACCGCCCTTCTCAAGAATATTCTTCCGGAACGAAGCTGCCGTTTTCGGGTTAAATATACCTGTTTCGGTAAAGTAGCTGAATGCATCAGCATCCAGTAATTCGGCCCATTTATATCCATAATACCCTGCTGCGTATCCACCTCCGAAAATATGTCCGAACGAGGTACTCATATTTAATCCTTTAACTTCAGGAAATAATTCGGTTTTTTCGAGAGGTATCTTTTCAAAATCAGATACACTCATTTCAACAGGTTTTGTAATTGAATGCCATGCCATATCAAGAAAACCAAATCCCAGTTGTCTGTAGGAGGCATAACCTTCATTAAATGTTGAAGCCTCCTTTATCTTTCTAATAATTTCAATCGGGATCTTTTCACCTGTCTGGTAATGTGTTGCCCAGGTATTGAGCCACTCTTTCTCAAAGGCAAAGTTCTCCATAAACTGTGAAGGTAATTCCACAAAATCGCGTGCAACATTTGTTCCTGACAAACTCTCATAGGTGCATTTTGAAAGCATGCCATGAAGTGAATGTCCGAATTCATGAAGGAATGTGGTAACCTCATTAAAGGATAGGAGTGAAGGTCTTGTATCTGAAGGTCTGGTGAAGTTTGCCACTATTGAGATGAAGGGCCTTACTTCAGTTCTGTTTACGATTCTTTGTTCCCGGTAACTTGTCATCCAAGCACCCCCACTTTTACCTGAACGGGGATGGTAGTCGATATAAAGAATTGACAGAAATGATTCGTTTTCATCATAAACCTCGTAAGCCTTAACCTCCTGATGATAAACCGGAATTTTGTCATTTTGTATAAACCTGATACCATAAAGCGATTTGGCTAAACCGAAAATTGCTGACTCTACTTTCTCCAGACTAAAGTATGGTCTGAGTACTTCATCGTCAATATCATACAATTTCTTCTTAAGCTTTTCAGAATAGAAAGCCCAGTCCCACCGTTCAATTGAACCCGAATGTCCAATACTCTTTGCAAAGTCTCTGATATTATTATAGTCTCTTAACGCTGAAGGTTTGGAAGCAGTGTAAAGTTCCTCCAGAAATGTTTCAACTTTTGCTGGTGTGTCAGCCATGCGGTCGCCTAATATCATCCCGGCGAAATTGTTGAAACCAAGCATTTGGGCAATTTCCAGTCGCAGGTTGGCTATTTTAATTGTATTGTAACTGTTATCAAAAGTATTTCCTCTGAAAGCCCTGGTGGAATACGCTCTGAACATTTTCTCACGCAGATCTCTTCTTTCAGAGTTTTGCATGAAAGGTATGTAACTTGGAAAATGCAGCGTAAACACCCACCCGCTTTTTTCCTTGTTCTTTGCTTCATCGGATGCCATTTCAATTAAACTTTCTGGTAGCCCTTTCAGATCAATTTTATCAGTAAGATGAAGCTCATACGAATTAGTTTCCTCGAGTACATTTTCTTCAAATCTCAGCGAGAGCGTAGCAAGTTCTTCGGATATCTCCCTAAACCTTCTTTTCTCCTCTTCTTTAAGTCCGGCCCCACCAAGCATGAAGTTCCTGAATTTTCTCTCTACAAGAATCTTTTGTTCAGTGTTGAGGCCTGTAATATCTTTTGATTCGTTTATCTTTTGAATTCGAACGAATAGTTTTTCATTAAGAGTGATATCATTAGAAAAGCGCGTTAGCAATGGTGACACTTCCTGGGCAACTAATTGAAGATCCTTATTGGTTTGGGCATTATTAAGATTGAAAAGGATTGCTGAGATTCTTCCGAGAATTTCCCCTGATAAGTCAAGAGCTGCAATTGTATTTTCAAATGTTGGCGAATCGGGGTTTTCGGTAATTGAATTTATCTCAAGCGATGCTGAGTTTATTGCCACTTCGATTGCGGGTTTAAAGTGTGCCGTTTCAATTATATCGAAGGGAGGAGTCTCAAAGGGAGTGTTCCATTTATCTAGTAATGGGTTAATCATTTCTACTAATTTCTATTTATTTCTACTTATTTCCATTTATTTCGCCTCAACCTCATCTTCTTCATCAGTACTTCCTTCAAATTTTGCAGGATAAGGTGTGTTCCCTTTTGCTGCAAACCAGAGAATTCTATTCAGCAGATCGTCTCTTCCTGTATCGACACCATCGAACTCAGGAAGGAGGCTTTTCTTTGCATAATGTAATGCCTTCCCGCTGAGCGATGCTAACTGCGGATTCATTTCGTTCAATGGAATATTGTTTGGAAGAGTAGCATAAGGTGTGAGGTTTTTCTCAGAGCCAAAACAATCAGTCATGGGATTGGCAATTGCGTCCTGTATATTCATCGGGGGCAAACCGAGAATTTGTTCAATAGTCCTTACAACAGAAGGCTGGGCATAGTAAGTATGATTGGTGTTTTTAAGTCTGGAATATGGACTTAAAACGAGGCCGACAGTACGGTATGCTGATACATGATCCCAGCCATCCTGTGAATCATCTTCTGTTATAAAAATAACAGTATTTTCCCAGAATCTGCTTTTAGTAAGCGCTTCAACAATTTGTCCCAATGCAAGGTCATTGTCAGCTACCATTGCTCTCGGAGTAGGTATTCCAGGCCGGGTACCTCCTGTATGGTCGTTTGGTAGTGCGAGTATCATTAACTCCGGAAGCTGGTCGCCTTCCATTGTCTCAAATTCTTTCAGATCTTTAATAAAAGCACTGGCCCTCACAACATCGGGGAACTCATGATTACCATACGACGGATAGGATTGACTAAGTATCTTTTTTACCGGTTCAATGGTTGTATGATTTGTGAATTCAGGAATTTTCCCCTTAAGAAATACATCATAAACATCGGTCCAAGTTGTCTTTTTACTGAATACAGGAATTGATGCTTCTCCGTAAATCCTCACTTTTTTCCCGTTTCTGGTGGCATTATCCCAAAGAAAACCGGTAGGAGAGTACACAAGTGCATCTTCCTGTACATGGGGATAGCTTCTGAACCAGGCTCTCATGTTTTTTTCAATATAATCGGTAACAATTGACGCGTCGGTCCACTGATGGCCTTCGGCCGAACATTTTCCTGATACATTATAATTATCGAGCAGCATAAATTCTTCGGCTAACTTGTGGGTGTTTGGTGTTATCTCAGTACCATAGATGCACAGGCCCGGGTCACCATCGCCTTGTTTCATATCTCCAAGTACCTGATCGTAAGTCCGGTTCTCCTTTATTATATAGACCACATGCTTAAAAACTGAAGGTTCTCCGATCCGGTCAGGCACGGGTTTTGGGAGAACAGATTCTCTCGGTATTTCTCTGGCTAGCGTAGCTCTTGAAAGGTCATTTATAGCAATAACGGTATCTGAATATGCTTTTAAGGCTTTCTTTTCCGGTACCGGAATAACTGAAATTGAAGCCAGCATATGGTGTGAATTGTAGACTAAATTAGAGGTTCTTTTATCGGTTAATCCCAAACGGACACCTTCGGCTTCAATGTTCGAAATATATAGAACCCCTGAATTTGATATACATACTGAAGAAGGGTATGCACCTGTGGGTATAAATCCGGTTATTTTACTGTCCATTCCACTGCCTTTCAGGGCTGCCTTCTTTCCAAGTTTAATAACAGCAAGAGCATTATCCATACCATTAGCTACATAAAGCAGTTTTTCATCGGCAGACAGACATAAACCGTTTGGTGAGTCACCAAAAAAAGGATTTATTTTGGGCTGTAACCTGACACTTATTGTTTCTATAATCTCATCTTTGAGAGCATTTATAACGGATATATTGTCGCTATTTGAATTTGTAACATAAACGAATTTTCCATTTTTGTCAGAAGTAATCTCATTTGGATGAAGCCCTGCTACAATCTCTTTAACTGAATTACCACTCGTGGGGTTAATAACAGAGATACTTCCCTCCCGGGTCGAACCTCCGGCATTATTATCTACTCTGGCAAGGCCCCATGGAACGCCTGCAACCTCTTTGTCACTGTCAAAAGGAATCCTGCCTGCCCAGTTGGTAACATAGAGTTTGTTCGATGCCATCGTAAGCCCGTAGGGAGCTACGCCAGTACCGGCTACCCAAATTGTATCTAAGGATATAAAGTCCTGTTTTACTACCTTATTATTTCCGTTTAAGACAACATATATAAATTCACGATCTGATTCTTTTGTGATGAGTATTTCGTTTGGCAGGGCCATCTTAGCAGGTGGGGCGGCTTTATACTCGATTATTCTCCCGAATTCAGCTTTAATTCCATCCCATCTGGCTGATGCCACAAAAGAGCGGTTATTTCTTCCTGTGCAACTCCAGAGTACTTCAGTACCTTCTTTCCCGTTATGCCAGATTATTCCGGAGTAGGTGTTCATACCACCTCTGAGATCAGGAAGAGTTTTGTTAGTAAGAGTAAATTTTACTTTATTATCGGAAGTATTTATAAAAACGATACTATATCTTTCTTCAACGGCCAGCCATTTTCCATC
>DATCHE010000052.1:0-8267 GCA_036508535.1 Bacteroidales bacterium
CCATTGGTTGTAAGATCGCATGTAATATCCTTAAACAGATGGGTTATCATTCCCTTAGTGCTGAAAGCTGACTGAGGAGTTTTTGCCGTGAACCTGTTAATGCGGACAAATGAAAGTGCATCACTTGTCAGATCAGTATAAATAGTAAAATCACCATCAGCATCATGAAGCGCTAACGGAAAAGAAGAATAGGTCAATGTACCTTTTTCATATACAACATGTATATCCATAAGAGGGTAACGTAAATCATTATAGACGCCTTTGATGCTCCCATCAGACGACAGAAATCCATCTGCATTAATACCGTCGAAATATGGCTGAAATGATGGCGGCACAATTGCCTGAAATTTTTTAAACGGCCATGATGTAAGTTTATAGGTGAGGTCGGTATTAATGTTCTTGCTAACAGTGTCATTTTCAATAGTACCATTAAGCAAAAGTTCCATATCGTTTATTGAAGCAGTAGCATTTTTGAGTGTTATAAACTGGTGTGAAGAGATGACATCTATCGGAAGATCAAGCTGTAATGATGCCTGCTGAAGATATTTTTCCCCGGCATAATCGAGCGATATCATTGAAGAGCTTGCTTTTACATTTCCTTTTATATTATCGCCGGAAACAGTTCCGCTGATTTTTGCACTCAGGTCACGGATTTCCGAGTTTAGCTTTTCTTTGTCTTTGCCATACTCGAGTGAAATCATAGATGTATTTACAGTAACATTGCCGCTTAAATTATCGCCGAAAGCAGAACCGCTGATTTTTGTACTCAGGTCGCGGATTTCAGTGTTTAGCTTTTCATTTTCTTTGCCATATTCAATCGACAAAATTGAGGTGTTTGCAGTAACATTGCCACTTATACTGTCATGTGAAATTTTTCCGTCTATTTTCGCGCTAAGATTACGGATAACTGTGTTTAGTTTTAATGAGAGATCATTATAATGAAGACTGATATCTTTCAGTTCAACATTCCTGATGTCGATGAAAGGCAAGACGGTATCTGAAGCTGCAGCAGTAGCTGAATTTGTATCTGCAGGCATGATGTTATAGTTAGAATGACCTAGGCTGTCTGCATAAACGTTAACTGTTCCACCGGTAATCTGCAGTCCAATAAGATTAATCTCTTTCCTTTTCCAGTATGCTCTTGCATCAATTACTCCAACCAGTTCATTTACACTTACCAGGGTATCAGACATAGAACCTGCTACAGGATTGATTAATGCGAAATCGCTGACCTTCAGTCCAAAGTTCGGGAATGTGCTGAAGAATGTTAATTCCACAGAACCTATTTCCGACTTGCAGGTGATATACTTCGCAGCCTGTTTGCGGACAATCGGAGTTATTCTTGCAGGAGTAAAGACAATCCAGATTACTACACTAATTGCCATGATCAGGACTCCCAGTAATGAGAGAAAAGAAATAAGAAAGATCTTAATGAACTTTTTCATAAAATATTTAATCCGGTGATCAATTTTTTATACCAGAAGGGATGTTTTACTTCACTGCTTTGGTAAAGGAGAAACTTACATTGAAAGAATCATGATATTTCAATGACGTTGCAGTTAATTCCGTAACTGTGTAAACCTTTGGTACTGAACCACCGATCTGAAGGATATGAATCTGTGTCAGTAAATCATTATCAAGTGTCCAGGTAAATGGCTGAGCCTCTGCTTCTGTAACGTTATCGGCTGTATCCCAGGTACCGCCAGTGCCGTTAGCAGCATATTTATAATATAACGTTCCTGACTTCCATTTTCCTGTAAGCAGGGTCTGATCATAAGTTGTTCCCAGCTTCGTACATGAAACAGCAATCAGAGTAAGTACAACAAGGGCAGTTAAATATCGAAGTGTCTTTTTCATCATTACAGCATTTTAAAAGTAGATTTATTAATAGTCGTATAAGTAGTCAGACCAAAAGTATATTTCAGGTCAGATTTAAGGTTACAATATACGAAAAAGCCAGCTAAATAAAAAAAAGTAGAGACGCAAAATTTTGCGTCTCAGGGAGCAGTAGAGACGCGATGCTTTGCGTCTCAGCGAACAATAAACAGGAATCGTAGAGACGCAAAATTTTGCATCTCTATTGCGCCATATAGTTAATATTATATAAGTTGCCGATGAGATCGAGGTACATAACCGATAACATGCTTAGTTGTGACATAGGCACCGGAGTTGGGAGTGTAAAATTATAAAGATCAGTATTAGATTTTGCCTCCGGATTCTCCCCTAAAGCTCCTATCTGGACAAGTCTGGCCTGTATCCCTTCGAGAGTGACCTGAGTCTGATAAACATAATTTTCAGCGGTAACAACTTTATTGTCTGTATCTCTGTAATCTATTGAAACGGAGACAATTTCATTTTTGGCATTTGTGTGTATGGTTGGTTTTGCCAGAATAAAGAAGTGCTTTGCACTTATATTTGCATAATTCAAGGTGTAATTTTTATTTTCGAGAGTTATTGTGTAGGTACCTTTCGAGAATGGTAACATGAGCCATCCGAATGGGTTTCCCTGAGGTGCTGCTGTTTCTCTGCCAAAAGATGCAAGAAAACAATCGGGACCAAAAGCAAAACTCATTTGTTTGATATCGTTATGGGGAGCCCCGGCAGGGCCAGAAACTATAACTTTTGTATTTACAGGCTTAAGTGCCTTCCCGGTGCCCATCCTCAGAGTATAATTAATATAAATATGATTTGTATCAACCACCTGCATTGCGGCATTGTTCAATGTCCATGGACCACATGAAATATTGAACAGAGTGCTCAAGCCAATGTCACTTTTGGAAAGAATATCAGGAACACCGTTGTTATCGGCATCAATATTTTTAGAGAGTGACTCATAATAACTACCGAGTTCCTTATACCATGAAATTGCATCGGTACCAAGAAGTATCGAGTTGCCTAAAGGGTTATTGGCAGGTATAACACTTGTGCCATTCAGTGTCAGAGTACTCAAATCTATCACAGTATTATCACCGTCTTTCAGGCTCACCAGTGGCAGAACATTAAGTCCGCCTGCTGTAAGACAACCAATATACTGGTTATTGGCATCAAGGAAAGCAAGGGCGGTTGCTGTTCCGGAGACAGCGTATGCATCGAAAGAATTATTTACAATGTCAAAGACTTTATATGAAGTACTGTTAAAGACAAGTACTTTTTTTGCGTCGGTCAACGATAATGAGTTTGCCGATTTTCCTGAACTGCCTTTGAGATTGCTGCCGGAAACCGTGCCTTTTATTACAATTATGGGAACATTATGATTTGGATCATTGTTCTTACTGCAACTTAAGGTTGCAAATAAAATCACACTCACTATAAACAGATTTTTCATGTCTAACTTTTTCTTTCAAATCTACTCATAATATTTCTTTCGGTTAAAAGTTTAAGAACATTATTGTCGTGAGTAATCTATGATTTACTGCTTAAGCGCAGCCTTGGTGAAGATATAACCAGGAATAGTCTGATCAAATTTCACGCTCGTGATTCTGAATTCAGTTCCACTTCCTTCTTTAAGCACATCCTTATAAATCATATTTGTAGGAAACCAGCGTCCCTGAATTTGTTTTACATCCGAAAGGATGGTCTGCTTGAGAAGCTGACCGCTTTTTGCAAACATCTCCTGCTTTAAGGGTACAAATCGTTCCACATCGACCCAAATCTTCTGTGATTGATAAGCAGCGTCATCAACCTTTGCAGTTAATTCCAGTATATATGTATTTCTACCATCTAATATTTCATTACCAATAACCTTTGCAGAATAAATATCTGTAAGCTTACGATCGTCCATCATATCTTCGTATGAAAGGTCTGAACCCATAACTGACTGTCGCAGCATGTGTCCTGAGATCTGAATTATCCGGTCAGTATCAGGAGAATAAATCCACAACTGGTTTTCGAGTTTAAGCATCTTAGTTCCCTGCTCACGGGCAGGAGATAAATATTCTGTAAAGGATTGTTTTGTGCCTGCCGAATAAGATTTTGATGTTATTGTACGGCTTGAACGACGTCCGTGAATTATCATTTCCGACTCAAAAACCCTGTTTTTCGATGACATGTTCTTATCAACTTTATCGAGTATCACTTTTGCATCCGGATCAACAAAACTCATAATAAAGATTGAAGTGAGAATGAGGATGAGAGTTTTTTTCATTTTGTCTTATTTTATTGTTCTTATTTTTCTTATTTTTCTTTATTTCAAAATTGATCCCTGGCCTCACTACCCCCTCTGCCGCTTCGGCGCATCTCTTTCAGGCGTTTCCTCCTTGTTAATTAATACCCCCTCTGCCGCTTTGCGGCATCTTCCCCAAGGGGGCGACAACTCTGCAGATCTATTTGACAATCAATGGACCAGAGGTATTTTCACCCCGTGGGGGGAATTAAAAGGGGGTCTACAAATGCAAACTGGCACCTACACCTCCAGCTCATGAAACAACTGCGATGTTCGTCTTTTGTAAACTGTAAATCCCGCCAATGCACTTCCCAGTACAGTGGCAATTAACCCCGGGAAAAAGCCTATGTAAAACAAAGATGGCGTTACCTCTGCCCTGTATACAGAAGGAAGCATCATACCAATGTTTTTCGAAATAGACGAGACATCCAACCCATGAGCCTGAAGATAGTAGGATAAAATCAACCCCAGAGTTGTACCAATAACTGAACCTATGATGCCGATCAGTATTGCTTCGTAAATAGTGGTAACATAAATGTGTTTCTTCTCTTCTCCAAGAGCCAGCCGAAGCCCGAACTCACTATACCTTCTTAACCCGCCCAATAACCCGGTGTTCCACAGAACAATTGACATTGCGATCACAAATATTGAAACCATAAGAGCACCGGCGCTCTCAGCAAATTTCAGATAATCTCCCAAACCTGCCTGTTCGACCAGTCTCGTCATCTGTGGTGAGAACTCATCGTCAGCCTTACTGTATTTTGTATTAAATGACTTTTGTACCTGTTGTGCTAAGATGTCATCGTAGCCATCTTTAAAATATCCGAGTATTTCACCCGATGCATCGTCCATGTCAAGTGCCTGCTGAGCATCTGTTATATCCATAAAGATTGCACCCCGGTCGAGAATTGTTATACCGAATCTGAGAGTGCCACTCACCACGAAGGTTTTAAACATCATACTTCCATTCATGGTCGACCCGAACAAGGTCACTTTATCTCCAACAGATACACCGAACCTGGTCGCAAAATCGTCGCTGATCAGAGCTTCTCCCTGTTTCACCGGCAGTGAACCTTTTACAATGGATTTTTTGATATTCATCTGATCAACTTCATTTGTCCCCGGTGTAAGCAGATCAACAGCTGTTACGATGGCCTGTCCCTGCCCTCTGGTCTCACCCAGAGAATCCGGAACATCCAGTAGTCCTCCGGTATGGATCCGTGCAACCCAGTCCATGTCTGGATAGTCGGTTTTAAGCTGATTTATGAGAGATTTTACATTCATTAAAGCCAGATCATTAGGCAGCTGATCTTCATTTTCTGCATAAGCATGTGTCATTATTTTAACATGTCCGGTAGTAAACCTGGCGTTAATCTCGGTTATATCATTAAAAATACCCTTTAAAAAACTGCTCATAAATACCGTAAGAAACACGCCCATAGCTACAACAATAACCGGCAGCAAACTCCGGCTTTTGTCTCTCAGGATTCCTTTGATTAAGAATTTTATCATTGTAGTTTCCCTTTCAATGCATCCGTTGGTTTCATTTTCGAAATTTTTCGTGCAGGCAGGTAACTCACAATTGTTGCTGAAATAACCACCAGTACAATTGTTATGATTATGAGCCTGAGACTATAGTACGGGTAGATAGTTTCGGCAATCGGAATATCTGTCATTTGAGCAGCTTTCATGGATATCCCGATAGAGCCCAGAAAATAAAACAATGGGATACCATAAACTGCACCTAAAAGTGTTGCCAGAATGCTGTGAGCGCCGCCTTCGACTGTAAAAATTCCTACAACCTGCGTCCGTGTCATACCTAATGCAATATATGTTCCTATTTCTTTCTGGCGACGGAAGATTGATAAAACCTGGGTGTCAAAAATTGCGATCAGGGCAATGATGAGTAAAAGACCTTCAATTATAGACCCGCTGGCTTTTTTTGCGTTAATTATTTTATCCATATCTGCCAAAAGAAAATCTGTGTTTTTAAATTCCCAGTTCTTCAGATCGCGTATCGCGAATCCATTACCTGCCACGAGAAGTGTTGCCTCATTTTCCATTCCCATCATTTTCTGAAGTGTTTTCAAGGGAAGGTAAATCTGACCTTTGTCAACTGCAGGAACATCACATTTGAATATTGATGCTATCTGAATCTCCCGGGCATCAAATGTGCCATTCTTATCGCGCCATCTTATCAGCAATTTGTCGCCAACACCAAGCTTAGCTGATTCTGCCATCCTTTTTCCAATAATTGCATAATCAATAGTATCGGAGGATCCCAATGTTGAAGCCGGGAGTTTTAGTACCGACTGATCAGGATCAATACCTTTCAGGATTACCCCCTGCATACGGCCACGGGGAAAAGCTGTTGCCTGGGCAATAAGAACAGGTGTGATATTTCCCTTTTTCACATCAGCCTGGATTTCCTCCGAAATAGGTGCATGTGCGTCCTGTATTGTCATCGGGTCGTAACGGTCATATCCGGGGATCCAGAATTGTCCCTTCCCTGTTTCCCATGCCTGTGTGTCGCGCCGGCTCTGTCTGTTCCAGCCATCTATCATCCCATTATAAAATATAATAATGACAAAGGCGAAGGAAAGAACGGATACGTTTAGCCATGTTCGCAAACCGGCTCCAATCAGATTTTTAAAGGCCAATTTAAAAGCTAACATGATCTCAGTTTTTAGAATTGGTTATAGTACTATCTTTAACAATCTTACCATCCTGAAGGTTGATAATCCGGTTCAGATATTGCATCACTTTTTCATCGTGGGTTGCAAAAATAAAGGTAGTCTTTAATTCCCTGTTCAGATTTTTCATAGTCTGAAGGATGTGATGAGAGTTATTGGAATCGAGGTTGGCGGTAGGTTCATCAGCGAGAACAATCTCAGGTCGTTTTACCATAGATCGGGCAATAGCAACACGCTGACATTCACCACCCGACAACATTGATGGTCGCGATTTTACTTTATCTGTAAGACCAACCCATTCAAGAGCAGCCATGACAGCCTTTTTCCTTTCAGATGCAGATAGTTTCTGCAATAACAGGGCAAATTCAACATTTTCAAATACATTGTAAACCGGTAAAAGGTTATAGGTCTGAAAAATGAAACCGATATGGTGATTACGTAGTTGTGCAGACTGCTTATGACTGAGTGATGTGACTGATTTGCCAAGGACCTCCACCTCACCTTCCGACGGAGAATCCAAAGAACCTATTATATTGAGAAGAGTAGTTTTACCTGATCCGCTTGGCCCTACAAGACCAGCAAACTCGCCGGCTCCAAAACTGACAGAGATATTACTTAATGCTGTAAATTCAGTCTTTCC
Source organism: Bacteroidales bacterium (assembly GCA_036508535.1). Taxonomy (GTDB): domain Bacteria; phylum Bacteroidota; class Bacteroidia; order Bacteroidales; family VadinHA17; genus LD21. Next base: position 7,496 of record DATCHE010000052.1, read on the forward strand.
GACCGGGAATCGTTTAAAGAGATTTTCGATTTTGATTATTGTGTTATTTTCCATAAAAATTGTTTTAATGCTGTAGAGACGCAAAATTTTGCGTCTCTGCAAATTTTCTGTTTACCAATTTTGAGACGCAAAGCATCGCGTCTCTACCTAATGATTAAACACCAATATAACCTGAACACCTCGTCCTGCAAAAAGGTTCTGTCCTTCACCCCGGGCAGGTATTTTATAATCTTTGGGGTTCCAGTAACCCATTAAATATAATGTAATATTATTGAACTGTTTCTGCCAGTTCAGAAAGTTGTACGTGTTCCTGTTTTTCCAGTCATAATAAACTATCCCGCTTATATTGTCGAAGAGTCCTACCGGATAAGACAGAGAAATCAGGGAAAATGTGGAAGTATTCTGAAAACTGAAAGGTGTTTGGTCATTAGTTGCAAGTAATTGTTCATAAATGACATATAAACCATTTCCAATTCCGAACGTGTAGTCTGTGCCGGCATTAACAATTTCCTGATTAGTATAGATTCCCAGATTCTTGTTTTTCGTTACCCAGGTACCTTCTAACCATAGTCCCACTAACAGGTCGAGTTTCATATCGAAACCAATCCTGTTTTCCCCGACCTCACTGAATGGAGCAGTAATTCCGGCAGGGTTTCTTGTATCCGCAACACGGTGATGATATGACAAGGCTGCTTCACCGGCAGGAACCGGTATTTGAATCCTGCCTCCCGTTTCAGGGTAGTTATTGTTTGTCCCGAACATCTCCCATCCC
>DATCHE010000053.1:0-5889 GCA_036508535.1 Bacteroidales bacterium
GATCTGTGAGAACGATCTGGTTCTCTTTTTATATATGCTATTTGCAATTGCAACTGCATCTGAGAACTCAAAACCAGCACTACTGATTGAACCATATATCTCTTCTGCAGTTAAGCCACAAATAACTTTCTTGCCCATTATCATTTGATATTTGCAAAAATAAACCGAATATCAATATCTTAGTAATGAATTTATAATGAATATTTAAAAAGTGAATATTTAAGATACAGACAGCTTGAAAATCAATTTTACTTCGCTGACTTCATTCACTTTCTGGAGGAGCTACAGTCGAATTAAAAGCAAATCTCGTAACTACAAATGAGACTTCCCCCCTTGCTTTTGACAATAAGCGGAAGAAAGTCTCAGTCATATTAAGTACTATCAAATACTTATTTTAAGCCTCTGTTTTTAAGCAGTGCATCAATCTTAGGATCACGTCCGCGGAAACTGATGAAGCTCTCTTTTGCGTCTGTTATACCCATTGGTGCAAGAATGTTTTTGCGGAACGAATCAGCAGTAGCCTTGTCGAAAATTCCTTTTTCTTTAAATGCCTCAAAGGCGTCATTATCAAGTACTGCGGCCCATGTATAGCAATAATATCCGGCGTCGTAACCACCTACAATATGAAGAAAGTAGGTACTTTTGTAGCGTGGCTCTATCTCTTTTATCAGTCCGATCTTCTGAAGATGCTCCTTCTCGAATTTTTCTACATCAATTTTAACAGGTGCTTCGAGAGTATAATAGTCCATGTCAAGAAATGATGCAGCAAGTAGTTCAACATTATCAAACCCTGTGTTGAAATAGCTGCTTTTCTGAATTTTATTTATCAGGTCATCAGGTATAATCTCGCCAGTTTTGTAGTTTTTTGCATACATTTTCAAAACAACTGGTTCGGTTGCCCAATGCTCCATGATCTGAGAAGGCAGCTCAACGATATCCTGAGCTGTATTTGTCATACTATATTTATTAATAGAGAACAAACCCTGTAGACTATGTCCGAACTCGTGAAAAAGAGTCTGAACATCATCAAGGCTGAGTAATGAAGGAGTATCTCCTGACGGGTTGGTGAAATTGCAAACTACCGTAACAATTGGGTTTACTTCTTTTCCATCAAGCCATTTGTGGTCCTGATAACCCCCACACCATGCGCCTTGTCCTTTACTTGCTCTGGTATAGAAATCCATATAAAGGATTCCCAGATGCCTACCGTCCGCTTCTTTGACTTCAAATGCCATAGCGTCGGGATGAGGAAGAGGCATATCGGGTAAACGAGTAAACGTAAGACCATATAGCCTGTTTGCAACTGAGAATGCCCCTTCTCTTACATTATCGAGTTTGAAGTATGGACGAAGTTCACTGTCATCCAGGTTATATTTTTGTTTGCGTAATTTCTCAGCATAATACCACCAGTCGGATGGCTCAATTTTAAATTTAGAACCTTCCTTCGTAGCAATGTTCTCCATTTCTTTTAACTCCTCACCGGCAACCTTCAAAGCAGGTTTCCACAGCTGATCAAGAAGTGCGTAAACATTTGCAGGGGTCTTTGCCATTCTGTTTTCAAGGTTGAGATCGGCATGCGATTTATAGCCAAGGAGTTTTGCTCTTTGAGCACGTAAACTTACAATGTCGGCAAGAATCTTCTTATTATCTAGGTTATCATTATGGTTGCCCTTATTAAGATATCCATCGTATATTTTTTTTCTAAGATCACGATTATTGTCATATGTCAGGAAAGGAAGCATACTCGGCTTCTGGATTGTAAAAACCCATTTCCCATCGAGACTGTCTTTCTTGGCGAGTTGTGCAGCGCCGTCAATTACAGTTTGAGGCAGGTCCTTGAGATCAGCTTCATTATCGATAACAAGCTTGAATTTATTATTCTCAGCAAGTACATTCTGACTAAAGTTAACGGTCAGTATCGATATTTGCTGGTTAAGCTTTTTCAGGCTGTCCTGATCCGCTCCTTTCAGAAGTGAACCATTTCTAACAAAACTCTTATAAAGATTCTCGAGAAGAAATTTTTGCTCGGGATTAAGATTAAGATCTGCCTGTTTCTCATAAATTGTTTTCACCTTCTGGAAAAGTATGGGATTAAGGAAGATCTCGTCCCTGTAAGCGGAAAGTTTTGGCGACACTTCCATTTCAATTTTCTGAAGAGTGTCGTTTGTATTTGCTGAAGTTTGGGCAAAAAATACAGCTGAAACTTTTGTCAAAAGTTTTCCCATTGTATCGAGAGGATCAATGGTATTCTGAAAATTTGCCTCTTCTTTATTCTGCAATATTTTTTCGAGGTCTCTCCTCCCCTCAGCCATACCCTGGTCAAATGCCGGTGTATAATGCCTGGCCATTATTTTTTCAAAAGGAGGTGCATCGAAAGGAGTATTATAAGGAGTGAAAAACGGATTGCTTGTATCTACTTTGGGCTGACTTTTACATCCACCAAGGATAACACTTATTAATCCACTGAATAACAACACTTTAGAAAGATTCTTCATATTTTTTTAATTTATGATAATTACTTTAGAAGCTACTTTTTTACAAATTACGGATATTCAAAACTGTAATCAAAAAAACTCAGCAATTTATTTAATCTCTGTTGCATTATTTTTAATGAAGTACACCTTATTCTCGTACAAATTCAACAAGAAGATAATAATTTACTATTTTTGTCAACCTTTAATGATTTTCTGAAATAAGTTGAAGTAGTTTGAAATACTGGAGAGATGGCAGAGTGGTCGAATGCGGCGGTCTCGAAAACCGTTGTTCGCTTTACAGTGGACCGGGGGTTCGAATCCCCCTCTCTCCGCAAAGCCAAAGCAAACCATCCGCTATTTTGCGGATGGTTTTTTATTTTACCCTGAAGCAGAGCCATGTTAATATGAGCGATGGTTCAGCGTAAAATAAAATAAGATGCTGTTTTACAGCATCTTTGCTTTGGCTTTGCAAGGTTCCCCTCCGTTTGCCAACTATTTTTTTCAGGCAGTATTTCAATTCTCGGAACCATTAATTTAGTTGATTTAAATTTACTCTACATCAATATCATACTTTGTCAAAAGGCCTGCAATTCCGGAGAGAGAGAATCTGGCCTTTTTAATCCGGTTTACTTCGGGGTCAATTGAGAAGTTGAATGCAGACCGGAAGTCAGCTTTTTCTATGTTGGAATTTTCGAATGTTGCTCCGGTAAGATCGCAATTGTCAAAAACTGATCCTGCTAATTCACATTCAATAAAGTCGACCTCTTGAAGCTTTGTATTTTCAAAGAGTGTCTTTTTAATCTTTGTCTGGTAGAATGAAGAATGATTAAGATTGCAATTGTCGAAACTGAAAGATAAACCAAATTGATTGCAGTGGTCAAAATGCAGACCCAGCATTTTGCAGTTTCTGAACTTTACATCCCTAAACGCAGTCTTGGTAAGCTTAATCATACTAAGGTTGCAGTTTTCAAAAACGCATTCAGCAAAATGTATATCCGAAAGGTCGGAATTTGAAAAATCACAATCAATAAAGGAGCAATCTTCATATTCACCTTTAGAAAGAGGTTTTTGCGTGAAGTCGGTCCTGGTAAAAGTTTTTCCTTCCAGATATCCTTGTTCCATACGGATTTCAATTTTCTAAATCTGGATTAATAACCAAATATGAGCCTGTTTATTACAGATTCTGGTTATAAAAAGATCATCAATTCATCTGAAATGTTCCACTAGCAACAACCTGATCTCCAGATGCCTTTACAATATAGGCTGAAACAGAATAGCTTCCTCTTTGCCCATAGTTAAATGTTGTCATGAAAATATGACCGGTATTATTTGAAATGATATTTGGAGGAGAAGCGATACCATCTTTTAGAATAACAAATTTTATCGCATTACCATTAAAATCCTCGGCACTCTCAAGACGGTAGGCTACATTACCCGGAGTGACACTAAAAGAAGTTCCTTCTCCCCCCAAAGTAAAGTTATTATAATTGATTGAAGTGCCAAAGGTGAGTTTGTTCGTAAAATCGCTGGTTTCTTTCTTTTTACATGCGGCGAATATGATAAGCAGAAAACCTGCAAAAACGACTAATTTAAAATATTTCATAGTAAAGATTTTTAAGTCAGTATTTAAACTTGCAAATTATGAAAAAACTTTAGATTTCAAACTTTACCCGGATATTTTTGTAATGTATTCTTGATGAACCTTTGATTTCAAAATATTACCATCACTCCAAAGTTATTGCCTGCTGTCTCATCTCAAACCCAGCTTTTTATTATTTTTCAGAAGTTCAATTGATTCCTTAAGTCTTTTCTGAAGTGCTTCTTCTTTCTTTACACTGGTTATCCAACGTATGTAATGTCTTTTATAGGTTTGGGCGAGGCCTTCGAAGTTTCTCAGCGCCGGCTCATTTTTTGAAAATTCCTCAAGAATGAAATCCGGAATACTGATACTTCTTTTGTTTTTTGGATCAGGTTTTTTAATTTCCCATACAACTCTCCCGGTTCTTAAGTACGGCTCTATTTTATTAAGGCCTGCCTGAGTCATTTTGTTGGCTTTTATTAATTCCTCAACTTTCTGCTTATTTAACTCAGACCACTTTTTTGTATCCGTCCTGGGGGTAATTTTTCTTGCGTATGTGTCACTATCTACTTTTTTAATAAGACTATCTATCCATCCAAAACACAATGCCTCTTCAAGCATCTCATTATACGATATATTCTCTTTGTTAATGTGCTTTCGGTAAAAGAGGATCCAAATCCCATTACTTATTTCATGATTTATTTTCAACCATTTCCGAAACTCATCTCTGTTTTTGAAACGTTTATTTTCGAGTTCTTTCAATTATCTTAATTTTGGATGATTAATGCAATGTTCTGATTTAAGGTGACTCTTTAATAATTTAGCCTGGGAAAAGCAGAAAGCAAGATCAGGTTAAAAAGTTTTTATCGACATATTCCTGAAACCTGGCTTTATACTGATCGCTTACAGGGATATAAACTTTCCCGTCGAAAATAATCCTGTTTCTTTCAATAACGGAGATCTTTGTCAGGTTCACGATGTACGACCTGTGAACTCTCATAAACCTGTCGGAGGGTAGTTGCTCCTCAATAAACTTCATACTCAGAAGTGTCATAACCGGTTTGGAGTTAGTAAGATGAATTTTTATATACTCACTCATTCCCTCAATATAGTTTATGTCCGAGAAATTGATTCTGAGAACTTTATAATCTGACTTAATAAAAAGAAAGTCTTTATCGCTTTTAATGTCATCTGATTTTTGCGGATGGCTATCGAACCACGATTTTACTTTATTCGCCGACTTTAAAAAATCAACATAACTGATTGGTTTAAGCAGATAGTCAATTGCATCAACTCTGAAGCCCTCAAGAGCATATTCGCTATAAGCTGTTACAAAAACGATTCTGGGAGGTTTTTCAAGTGTTCTCACAAAATCCATTCCATTAAGATCGGGCATATTTATATCAACAAACATAAGGTCAACGGAAATATTTCCCAGGACATCAATTGCCTGTATTGCACTCTCATATTGGCCAACCAACTCAAGAAAAGGAGTTTTCTTAATATAACCGGCAATCTGCATTAAAGCTAATGGTTCATCATCTATGGCAATGCATCTGATCATAGCGGAATTGATAAGTTAACTGTAAATAAATCTTTATTATCGATTATATCCAATTGGTAATTAGTGCCATAAAGTAAATGTAACCGTTTTCTTGTATTATCAATTCCTATTCCTGAAAAATCCTTATCCGAACCGGTTTCTTTTTTGCTGTTTTTAATTATCAAAATAAGTCGCTCATCACCTGTCGTAAGATCAATTTTAATACTCCCCTTCCTCAGACAACTTACTTACAAAGTTAAGTTAGATTTCTTTTCCGGCCAATTGGCCGGAAA
>DATCHE010000054.1:0-35130 GCA_036508535.1 Bacteroidales bacterium
CCGTTGGTATTCATCCAGATTAATAATCTCCTGACCCTGAGCTATACCAGTCTCTTCCCACATGTCATGCATTCCGCTTTCCGGCGACGATCCTACCAGCCAATGGATACAGCAATCGAATGTAAAACCTTTTCGATCCCAAGAGGTACAGAGACCTCCGGGTAAATTATGCATTTCAAAGATCTGGGTGGAGTAACCGTTAAGTTGGGCGTAAATTCCTGCAGCAAGGCCTGCAAATCCTCCACCAATTATTATTATTGAATTGTCACCAGAATTTTTCATTCTCTTTATTTTATGTTCAAAACAAATTTAATCAATAATGAATTAGCATGATTAAGGTAACAGAATATTAATAATGATTACACTAACAGCTTGCACACTTAAACCCCTCTTCTCCCTCTCTCCTTTTCCCCATCTTTTCTTTCGTTTGTCGTGAATCGTTAGTAATGCGTCTCTTTCACATAATACAATAAAAATATACTTCTTTGGCATTCTGTCTTCTCCAAATAATTACTTTTGCCGTGAAAATAAAATAATATGAAACCCTGGTTTTCCGGTGAAGCATTTTCAGTAATGCATGTTAAAAATTTCCGCTTTTACCTCTCCTATCGCATATTGATGACGATGGCCACGCTCATGCAATCGGTAATCGTTGGATGGCAGATATATAATTTGACCCATAATGTTTTATGGCTTGGGTTTATTGGTCTTGTAGAAGTAGTTCCTCAGGTAAGCATATCACTCTTTGCCGGTCATTATATAGACTTGTACAACCGTCGTAAGATTGTAAATTATACTACCATTTTACTCATTCTGGGTTCACTGATACTACTGATCTACAGTGGCAATGTTGGGTATTACTCTGAAAAATATGGCACCGTACCGATTTTCATAACAATCTTTTTTACAGGATTTGCACGTGGAATATTAAACCCTGCAAATGTTGCATTAATGGGACAGCTTATACCAAGGAACTTATATGCAAATGCTTCTATATGGAACAGTGCCAGCTGGCAGGTGGCAGCAGTAATGGGGCCAGCAATCGGAGGACTTGTGTACGGTTACTGGGGTATAATTCCGGCCTATTCTCTCGTATTAGGATTTTATGCACTTTCTTTCTTTATGATCATGTTTGTCAAATCGGGAAGACATGAAGTTGTTGAGAGTTCTGAAGGAGTGTTTACCCGTATACAGAGCGGAATAAATTTTGTTTTTAAAACACCTGAATTACTTGGAGCATTTACTCTCGATATGTTTGCGGTACTCTTCGGAGGAGCTGTCGCAATGCTTCCGGTATTTGCATCTGATATTTTGTTTGCCGGACCACAGGGACTGGGATTACTAAGAGCCTGTCCTGCCATAGGAGCCACGATAATGGCATTCGTTCTCATGTTTTATCCGCCAGTGAAAGAAACCGGGAAGGTGCTCTTCATTTCAGTCCTGGGATTTGGTGTCAGTATGATTGGTTTCGCACTTTCCAGAAGTTTCATTCTTTCTGGTATATTGCTAATTCTCAGCGGTGCCTTCGATAATATTAGTGTTGTAATCAGGGGAACGATTCTTCAATTGTTTACACCAGATGAGATGCGGGGAAGGGTTGCATCTGTAAACAGTATATTTATCGGATCATCTAACGAGCTTGGGGCATTCGAATCGGGGGTTGCTGCTAAATTAATGGGATTAGTGCCCTCGGTTGTATTTGGAGGCTTTATGACCCTTGCAGTCGTTTTCACCACTATTCGTTTAAACAAACCTCTCAGAAAAATGTCTCTCAGGAATAAAATGTAGAAGCAATGGCACATCCTTAATTTCAAGTTTCGACCGGCAAAGACGAAAAGTTTTACTTTAATCTGACTGCAGCAAATGGTCAGGTAATCCTTTCAAGTCAGGGATACAAAGGCAAAGATGGTTGCAAAAATCCCCGAACCCCTCCAGGGAGGGGAGCCCTCCGTTCCATAACTCTCCTCTTCTCCCAGTATCCCCTTCTCCCCTTCGTCGTGAGTCGTGCGTCCAAACCCTAAAGTTTGTAAAGCATTCCTATTGCGTCGCTGAACCTTTTTTCCCATATTTACTCCATAATTAATTTACAAATGAAATTATCATTATGAAAAACGTAATCTTCTTTCTTTTACTCTTTTCACTTGCCTGCAATCAAAAACCAAAGACGGTTATTTCTACCTGGATCCCGTACGATGAATCCGCAGAATTGGTTAAAAATGCCGGTCACTCATCAAAAAAAATGCAGTTCAGACTGATCCAGTCAAAAATTACTGATAAGAATGATATTTGGAAAAATGTATCGCAACAAATAAAAAATTTCACTGAAGAAGATTATCAGAGTCTAAAGCCTTTAATCTTTGAACAGGACATACCAACGATTCAGGCAAACGTTCAAAAGGGTGCCCTTACTTATGAAACACTTACACAATGGTATCTCTATCGGATCGTTAAGTATGAAAATGACAGGGACAAATTCCTTAATGCAATTATTGACATAAATCCCGATGCCGTAAGTGAAGCCCGGAATAGAGACAAAAATAAATCTGTTACGGATCATCCGATATATGGTATGCCGGTTCTGTTAAAAGATAATATTGATATGGCGGGTATGCCGACAACGGCTGGTGCCGCTGCTCTGAAAAACAATATAACATCGAATGCGTTTATTGTAGAAAGAATTAAAGAAAAAGGTGGTATCATACTGGGGAAAACGAATCTCAGTGAATGGGCCAACTTCCTTTCTCCCGATTGTCCGAACGGTTACAGTGCCATTGGCGGCCAGACACTTAATCCATACGGACGTAAAATTTTTGATACAGGCGGATCGAGTTCCGGAAGTGCGGTTGCCATGGCTGCAAATTATGCTTCCGCAGCAGTAGGTACAGAAACATCAGGATCAATTCTATCACCTTCAAGCAAAAGCTCCGTTGCAGGTCTCAAACCTACTGTTGGTTTATTAAGCAGGAGTGGCATTGTGCCTATATCATCTACTTACGATACGCCTGGCCCTATTACCAGGAATGTTATTGATAATGCAATTTTGCTTTCCGCCATGAGCGGCGAAGACAAAATGGATCCTGCAACTAAGGATAATCCAAAGAATAAAAAATACTGGGAAGAGCTAAAAACAGGAACTCTTAGCGGGTTACGATTTGGTGTTAATAAAGCTTTAATAAGTGATTCGATCTATAAGCTGACAGTTGAAAAAATAATAGCTCTTGGGGGAATTGCGGTTGAATTTGAACCGGAACAAATGAATATGGGAAGCTTCACTTCTGTACTTAGTGCCGACATGAAAGCGGACCTCCCCGATTATCTGAATAAATATGCATCTCATGATGTTACATTCCGATCTGTATCGGACATTGTAGATTTTAATATGAAAGATTCCCTGAAAAGAATTCCATACGGACAAGGTCTCTTCACAGGAATCGTTAAAACAAATATAAAACCTGAAGAGTTAAGTGTGATAAAAATGAACTTACATAATGCAGGTGTCAGCTTTTTTGAGAAACCTATGACAGAACTTAAGCTGGATGCAATCCTTTCTATCAATAACCGTAATGCCGGACAGGCAGCTGTTGCCCACTACCCATGCCTTACTGTTCCAATGGGTTTTACTCAGGCAGGAGAGCCAACCAGTCTGACATTTATTGTAAGACCTTTTGAGGAAGATAAACTTTTGAAAATGGGATATGCTTTTGAGCAGGCAACTAAAGTAAGAAAAGTGCCAGCAGGAGTTTAGTCTTTCCTGTTACCAAATAATCTTTTAAAAATGGATTTTTTCTTCGGTTCAGAACCTGAAGTCTCTTTGTCGTACCTGATTTTATTCCTTTTGAAAAAGTCAATAAACTTTTCAAGTAATTTCTTCTCTTTAAAATCAGGACAATCAAGTTCAGCAGCCATTTCAGGAGTCAGAACCGGGAATGAAGAAATCAGGAGCCTCGCTAAGTCCCTGTTCATCTGAACTTTCTTCAATGTCATCGCAACCAGTGGCAGCGCAAGCGTACTTCCTGTGCCATTTCTTCCATCGTTAAAATGAACAGATGGGAGTGATGCTCCTACCCGGCTTATTATAACCAGACTTGGGTTGAAAGCTGCAAACCAGGCATCAGCATTATCCTGCGAGGTGCCAGTTTTTCCTGCCATAGGAAGCGTAACTCCATAAACAGAACTCATTGCAGCACCGGTTCCCTCCTTCACTGCTCTTTGGAGAATAGCGCTCATCAACAGGCTTGTTCTATTTGTTAACACCCTGGTTTTGACATCACTAAACTCATTTTGCCAGATTACTTCTCCATCAGAACTTTTAATTGACACAATTTTTTGCGGGGTTATCTTGTATCCTCCGTTAGCAAATGAGGAGTAGGCTATGGCTGCTTCCATAACGCTTGCCTCAGCGGTACCCATAGCTAGTGAAGGATTATTCTCCAGAGAAAATGAAAACCCCAATTTTTTCCACAAAGAATCGAGCCGGGAGAATCCCACGTTCATAAAAAGGTTAAAGGTTGGGATATTCATTGAATGGATTAAAGCCCCTGTAAGTGAATATTTTCCGCCATACGATTTATCAAAATTCTGAGGACTCCATTCTACAAAATCCTTCAGGATAATTGAATCATTATCAAGATAATAACACGGTTTGATTCCTTCTTCAAATGCGGCGGCATAGAGAATTGGTTTAAATGTTGAAGCCAATTGCCTTCTTGCCAGGATCTGATCGTAAGGCTGAGTTTTAAAATCAATCCCCCCAACCCATGCTTTTACAGCACCCGTTTCAGGATTAATAGCCAGCAAACCGGCTTGTAACAACTTAATTGTATGGATGAGGCTGTCTGCGACTGAAATTAAATCAAAATAAGTGCTGTCCCAGTCAAAAATCTGCCGAAGTCTGATTTCACCCGGCTGTTCTGTGAGTTTTAGCTTTTTCAATTCATTTTTTGCCATTCCTTCAATAATTCTCTTCCCTGAAACACTTTCATATTGGTCATTCAGCCTTTTTTGCATTATAACCAGATGATTATGAAAAGATTCATTTGCATAGTTCTGAAGAGAGAGATTCAATGTTGTAGTAATTATCAACCCATCCTCTTCCATATTCCATTTTTTACCAGTGTCGGATTGCAATTTCTGAAGGATCTGTTTAGCCTCAATTTTTACCTGATAAAGAAAATAGTCAGCCGGACCTTTCGATTCGATGTTTGCATAATCTGGTACCAAAGGCAGTTTGCACAGTGAATCGGCCCGGGAAGGTTCCAGATAATTATATTTCTTCATCTGATTCAGCACAACATTCCTTCTGTTTTTTGCATTTTCAGGATTAATACGCGGGTTATAGTAATCGTTTGCTTTAAGCATGCCAACCAACACTGCAGATTCCTCAATATTCAGAAGCTCAGTTTTTTTATTAAAATAGCGTAGTGATGCAGCTTCAATACCATAAACATTTTCTCCGAATGGTACTGTATTAAGGTAAAGGGTAAGAATTTCTTCCTTGCTATATACTTTTTCAAGACGATGTGCCAGTAGTACCTCTTTCGTTTTATATTTAAGAGTCGCAAACAGTCCCGATTCTTTTCTGCCAAACATGTTTTTTGCCAGTTGCTGGCTAATAGTACTCCCTCCTCCTGAACTTTGCTTCCCCATTAAAACGGTTCGGAACAGAACCCTTAACAAGCTTCTTGAGTCTACTCCTTTGTGTTCAAAGAAACGGGCATCTTCTGTAGCAACTAATGCATTAATAAGGTGGCCCGGAATCAGATTGTATGAAATAGCTGTACGGTTTTCTGAGAATATCTTCCCCAGAAGTTCTCCATCTTCGGACAACACCATTGTAGCGGCAGCATTCTTATAGCTTAGCAACTCTTTTTTACTCTGGAGGTGACCAAATGCTCCAAAGTATATGCACGCAAATAATACAACCGGAACTGAAACGATTATTAAAAGAATTGGAAGTAATATTCTCCGTCGGAGTTTCATCAATGGCAGTTAATCACCTTCTAAAAGCTGCAAATTTACTAAAACTACTCATCACTTATAGAATAAATGACAATTGTGGCTGGAGAGGCCGTTAAAGCTTTAATAAAATCATTCACGTCAAACCCTTTTCTGAACCTGAAAGAATATTATCACCTCCTGTCTTCCGGTTTTCTCTTTATGAATTTAGATTTATTGCTGATTTAGCATTAAATTGCAGAGCAGAAATGCCGTATAGTCTTGAAAAACTAATTTATAAAAATACCATGAATAGTCAAAAATCGCTGAGATCCTTAATACTTATTATTTCGCTTTCTTCTTTTTTCATGCTGAGTATAAATGGTCAGTCAGGTGAGAAAAAAATCAATCTCGATATAGTATTCATAGGTAACAGTATTACGCAGGGTGTTCAACTTGAAAACCCCAAGACCGATGCACCTCCGGCAACTGCAAATGAATATCTGTCCGGAAAAAAAAGATTGGGGAGCACGCAGTTTCTAAATCAGGGAAGGAGCGGGTTTACTACGCTGAATTTTTTACCTTCAGCAGACGGGACTTTGTCAAAAGTAATTATTGCGACACATCAGTTTCACACTGACAGTTTGCGGTTATTGATTTTTTCTGTTTCTCTTGGCACCAACGACAGTGCCGAAGAAGGACCTAAAGGTGCTCCTGTCAGTCCCGAAGACTATAGCAAAAACATACGATCAATAACAGATAAGTTATTATCAGAATTCCCGAAATGTAAAATAGTTTATCAGCAACCAATCTGGTATAGCCCAAATACATCCAAGCGTTCAAAATATCTGGCTGAAGGACTGGCCCGTTTACAAAGCTATTTTCCTGAACTCCAATCGCTCGTTAAACAGTACTCTCAGACCAATCCTGGTCATCTGTATATGGGCGATACAAAAGGATTCAGATATTTCAGTAAGAATTATCTGACAGACCTCATTCCTGAGCAGGGTAATTTGGGTACATTTTATCTTCATCCAAACAAAAAAGGAGCAGTAGTTCTGGGAAATTTTTGGGGAGATGGTATATATAAATGTGTGGTTAGAGATTGATTCCTTTATGTGAGAAAAACCCTATCGGTTGAGTTTGGAGGCTTGATGACCGATCCATGGGGTAATGTAAAAGCAGGGTTTTCCATAACAGGCAAAATCAACCATGAATCCGGAACCGGGAACTCCGAATATCAAACTTAAAACGCCAGAACCAGGGAAGTTAATTCCCGAAAACTTTCTTTAACAGTTCTGATGTTCTGGCCATTGGATCCCTGCGGATTTTAATTTCTTCTTTGGCGATCATAACAAAAAGACCATCAATGGCTTTTCCGGTGACATACCCCGGAAGATCAGGATTCATCTTTTTGACAAAAGGGATTTTGTTATATGCTGTAGTCAAATCGGTCCAGTATTTAGTAGCGCTAACATTATCGAGAGCGTTTTTTATTATCGGTTGAAATTTTTGTATCAGTTCCGGAGATGTAGTATTCTTCAGGTACATTGTGGCTGCATTGTTTTCACCTTTGACAATATTAATCGCATCTTTTACAGTCATTCCTTTTATTGCTGCTATAAAAACAGGCTTAGCTTCGTTTCCGGCTTTTTCAGCCGCACGATTCATAGAGAGGTTAAACTCGTCCACTTTTTTACCCATCCCTATAGCTCTGAGTTTAGATTCCATCTCTTTCGCCTCAGCAGGGAATGGAATTTTTATTTCAGGGTTGCCCCAGTATCCATCAGCTACTGATACCAGCTTAACGCTTTCACCTGTACCATTTACCAGAGCTTCCTTAATAGCATCAGCCGCATCTTTCTCAGTAAATCCTTTACTTCCTGAATTAAGAAGTTTTTTTGCATCCTTCAAAAACTGGGCATTTGTACTCTGTAAACCGACTACTGCCATAAATACGAGGAAAATAACCTTTTTCATATTACCGTTTATATTAATTTCGGACTAGTTCCGCAAATTCCCTGCCAACATTACTAAACGAGACAAATAAATAATTATTATATCTCCCATTCTCCCAATCTTCTTTTCAACTTCTTTCGCAATAAACATGGTTTTTTTGAGATCTGGCTATTTTTCTCTTTATTTGTGTATTAGCAAATTATATATACCAATCTGGTTATGAAGAACAATCCTTCCGTCATATTCTGCATCTTTCTTGCTCTATTTCTTTCAATTGCTGAAAATTCGTATTCGCAGACTAAGAACTGGACATTTTTCAGAGGGAGCAATTTGAATGGTATTGCAGAAACTGATAATATCCCTCTGAAATGGGATGATTCAACCATTAAATGGAAAACTGAAATTCACGACAGGGGTTGTTCCTCGCCAGTAGTATTCGGTGACCAGATTTGGCTAACCACATCAAAACCTGACGGGAAAGAGCTTTTTGCTGTATCGGCTGATTTTAATACCGGTAAAATAATTTATGATATCAGCGTTTTTACTCCCGATGAGATAGAGAAAAAGAACTCACTTAACACATACTCTTCTCCTACACCGGCTATAGAAAAAGGATTTGTCTATGTACATTACGGAAGCCTGGGGACAGCTTGCATAAACACTTCGACAGGCGCAATAGTTTGGAAGGTTACAGACCTGAAATGTAAACATGTTCAGGGACCGGGATCTTCACCAATAATTTATAAAAATCTTTTGATCCTCCATTTCGAAGGTACCGATATAAGGTATATTGTTGCCCTGAATAAAAAAGATGGAAAGGTTGTATGGAGAACAGACAGACCTGTTGAACCATATGAACCATTGGCGATTATCGGAAGAAAAGCATATATAACCCCTATAATAATTAATGTCAAAGGACGCGATATGCTTATCTCAAACGGCTCTGCAGTATGTGAAGCATTCGATCCGAACACCGGAAAAGAGATATGGAGAGTGGTTGATGGAGCCGAATCGACAATAGCAATGCCTTTTACAGAAAATGGAGTATTATTCTGGTACACAGGGTTTATGATAGGTGAGGACGGTGCCAGATTTTCCGAGTTACTTGCAGTAAACCCCGACGGCAAAGGTGATATTACCGCTACAAATGTCCTTTGGAAAAAACGTGATGCCTTGTCACAAAACCAGATGCTGTCTCCGGTCATAAAGGACGGATTGATCTATACAATTACTACCAGGAGTATCCTTATGTGCATCGATGCAGCCACCGGAGAGGAAGTATGGTCAACACGTGTGACATCAGCTTTCAACGCCTCCCCGATTTATATAGATGGTATTATATGGCTATTCTCCGTGAAAGGAGAAGCAATAGCAATAAAAGCCGGGCGGAAGTATGAAGTACTCTCTCAGAACCAGATGGATTCAGGTATTTGGGCAACGCCTGCCTTTTTAAGAAAGTCTGTAATACTCAGAACAGATAAGTTTCTCTACAGGATTGCTCAGTAATTAAAAAAATGCAAAGATCTTAATACGTAAAGGGAAAAAGGCACTAAGGCTAAGCGCTAAACAATCAACATAATAGTTTTCCCGAAATAAAACTGTACCTTTGAGGGGCTTACCGAATTTTATCGGCGGGGAAATTATTAACTAACCAACTATCATTTTATGGGCAAATCGCAGGAAACATCGAACAAAAAAGAAGTAAAAAATAAAAAAGATAAGAAGAGAAAAGAAAAAGAAAAAAAGAGGCTGATAAGGAAAGAGTCAGGAAAAAGCAGCTTCGACGACATGATAGCTTATGTTGATGAATTTGGCATGATAACTGCCACTCCTCCCGATCCAAGCAGAAAAATAATAGTTGAAGCAAACGCTATTGAGACTAGCGTAACAAAAAACGATCCTTTAAAGAAACCCGATTATATACGAAAAGGAGTTGTTACATTCTTTAATGATTCCAAAGGTTTTGGCTTCATTCGCGATATGGAAAATAAACAAAGTGTTTTTGTTCATGCCAACAACCTTCAGGAGCCGATAAAAGAGAACAACATTGTCATCTTTGAAATCGGCAAAGGTCCTAAAGGAACAACCGCCCTGAACGTAAAACTATTTAAAGAAAACGAGCAATAAGCCCATTTTTAATTCCACTGAATCTTAAACAGTGCAACTCCCTGTCTGGGAAGAACAGTACTGAATGAAAGTTTTCCATTTGTTACTATGCCTTTTTGGATAGCTCCCAGGGGAACAAGCTGACCCGCTTTTTCAAGTACATTTATTTGTTCCGGAGAGGGATTCTGAGGAGACCCCATCTTCTTCCAGACTTCATAAGAGTTACTATTACTTTTATCAATACGATATTGCGTAACTTGTACGTTTTTCGCCGGAATTCCATTCACTTCCACATCAATATTTGCATCCTGAGAGAGTAAATCATCATCATAATAATTCCAAAGCATTACTACTGCTTCTTTATCGCTTTTTGATGCAATTGCACTAATATCGGATCTTTTTTCCCTTACACCGGAATCAATTACGTTCTTCCAGGAAAAGCCTGCGTTTGACTTGGCTTCAACTCTTGTAGTTCCCATCATTCCAAACATTCTGAAAACATTTAAAACAGGCTTGTCAACCCCGTTTGTAGCAAGATCGCGAAAACCGTGAAACCATGGCTGATCTTCAAATTCAAAAGCCCACGTAACAATTCCCAATAGATTTACATTATGGAATTGTGCAAGATCGTATATTTTGGCAAACGATGAAGCAGTATAACTTGAATACATTGTACCGTTCCGGTAACCGTTCTGGGGATATTGGGTCATCCCGCACGCAGCGCATCCCTCCGGATCACATTCGCCAATAATCAGCGGCAGGTTTTTATATTTCTGATTGGCTGCGATAATTTCAAATCCCCTGTTTACCTGATTGAGCTGAGCTCCCATGTTCATCCGTACCATGTCATTGATGAAGCGGGGCGCACCCTTTGCATGAAATCCAATAAAATCGAGAGGAGTGCCGGTTTTGCCAGTAGCATAATTTGTGCCCGACTCACAATGACTAAGGAATTCTTTCAGGAATTTAGAAGCATTTGCGCCAGCCGGTCCGGTAACGTGCGGGCCCCCTACTCTGGCATTTGGCAAGGCCCTCTTTACCGCGTCGGCAGAATAATCATAAAGCTTACAATATTCTTCAATTGTTCCTCCCCAGTACTTGCCGTCCGGTTCATTCCATAACTCCCAGTACCACGATTCAACTTCAGGCTCGCCATATCTTTCAACAGAATGCTTAACCCATTGGAAAATAAGTTCTGCCCACTTATTATAGTCTTTGGGAGGATATCTCCATCCGGTATAAATATCATCATACGAGTCGCCGGGTTTCCAATTGTGTTTATAGGGCTGCGGTTTTGTGGACAAAGCTTCCGGCATGAATCCCATTTCGACTAAAGGTTTCATTCCTCGCTCAATATACGTATCAAATATTTTATCAATTATTGTCCAGTTATAAACTGGCTTTCCGTTTGCATCTTCAGTATATGCATTTGTTGATCCCCATTTCAGAGCAGGTGTTCCGTCGCCTGATGTTAAAAGACTGTGTGTCCTTACATAAACAGGCACCTTGCTAAGTGCAGAGAGCTCGGAAAGCAGCTTTTTGCCATCTTTCATATAAGTATAGTTTGGTTCATCATATCCAAACCAGGCCCAGGCAGGACTTATCTTACCCGTTTCAATATTGAGGTCAACAGCGATTTTTGCTTTTTCAGGTGTGGCTTGTGCTGTTACAGAAACAGAGCCAACCAACAGAAAAAGGGAGATTAAGAGTTTGATTTTCATATTTTACTTATTATAATACCTGGGTAACTATAAATTAAAAATAATACAATTGCTGTAAGTTCGGACAATAATATAAAATATTCCTTTAATTTTAACATGATTAAAAAACGAACAAAGTATTTCTATGCCAATTCTGATTATTGCCTTTTGTTTAATATACCTAATCTAACGTAAAATGGAAAACTTTCACAATTCAAACACGCGCAGACTAAAAATTGTCTCAGTAGCCGGATTCCTTATTATTCTTTTTAGCCTCCGTATATCTGCGCAGGAGAGCAGCATTAATTTTTCAGGTACCTGGGCACTGAACGAAACCAAGAGCAATTTTGGAGACAGCCAATTCCGTATGGCTGCTGTGACTTTGATTGTTAAACAGGAAGGCAATAATCTTACTGATGATCGGACTCAGCCAGGATTTGATGGGGGAGAGATGAAAACAACTGAAAAGCTCACACTCGATGGAAAAGTATGTGAAAACACAGGGTTTATGGATTCCAAGAGGAAATCAACAGCTACCTGGTCCGCTGACAAAAAATCGCTGGTCATTGCTACAACCTTGGTTTTTGATATGGGAGGACAACCCACCGAAATGAAAATATCGGAAACATGGAAATTTGGAGAAAATAACGCAACACTTCTGATTGCAACATCTTTTACCGGTCCCGACGGAGAAATAAAGACCAGCCTGGTTTATGATAAAAAATAATCATTTAAGCCATATACAAAAGAGTTGGCTGACTTATTGAATTATTAGAGCGTTGCTCATTCCGGGATGGATTGCAAGAAAATTTGTTGAACCATTGATAAAAAAGAAATAGTTTTTTCTAACTTCGGTTTTAAGAAAGAACGTTACCGCCACTGATTTATGAGTGAGGAAATTCTAAAGGCATTAATGGAATTGTTTGCCCTGATTGTTAAACAGGACAGCGGGATCCTTATGAATGAGCGGGAGTATGTTTCCAGTTTTCTCGACAAGCAGTTAACAAAAGAAAACGTTGACGAATACCTTGCTCTTTTTAACGAACACGCGGGTCCTGTTCTGGAAAGGTCAACGGTAAAAGAACCTACTTCGCCTTCCGTAAAAGATTCTGTTAAGATTCTGGGGATCTGTAAAAAGATTAACCGTACTCTTAACCAGGAACAAAAAGTTGTTGTTCTTATGCGATTGTATGAACTGGTAAATGCCGATCGCCAGTTCACGCCTCAGAGAATGAACATCATAAATACAGTTGCTGAAGTCTTCAAAATTTCATCCGAAGAATTTGCTGCCACTGAGTTATTCGTAATGAACGACGATCCCGAAAAACTTAAGAATAAGGCAATCCTTATTCTTAGTCCGGAGGATGAAGAGTGTGATCTTTGCAAAAGAATGTTAACCGGATATCAGGACACGAAAATTTTCATTTTAAGAGTAGCTAGTGTAGATCTCTATTTTGTTAAGTATATTTCAAATGATCAGTTATACCTCAATGGTCTTCCAATCAGATCTGGAATCGTTTACACTTTTGCAAAAGGGGGTTCTTTAAAATCGAGGCAGGGGCATTCAATATATTACAGCGATATAAGTTCCACCTTTCTTTCCAATTTAATCGTACATAAAATTTCATTCACCGTAGAAAACCTTTCTTTTAATTTCCGCGAAGGGAAAGCAGCAATTGACAATGTTAGTTTTTCAGTTGAGGAGGGGAAGCTTATTGGTATTATGGGTGCAAGCGGCTCCGGAAAGACAACTTTACTAAACCTGATGAGTGGCATTCAGAAACCAACTTCAGGAAGTGCCAGAATTAACGGATTAGATGTAATTAAGGATAGCAAGGCGCTTGAGGGAGTTTTTGGATATGTGCCCCAGGATGATCTTCTTATTGAGGATCTTACCGTGTTTGAGAATCTTTATTATGCTGCTTGTCAATGTTTTAACGACAAAACAAAAATTGAGATTACTGAATTGGTCGACCATACACTTTCAAATCTTGGTTTACTTGAGAAGAGAGAACTTAAAGTAGGCTCGCCATTTAACAAAGTGATAAGCGGAGGACAAAGAAAGAGATTGAATATCGCTCTGGAACTTATAAGGGAACCATTAGTAATGTTTCTCGACGAACCTACATCGGGTCTGTCTTCGAGGGATTCTGAAAACCTAATGGATCTTCTGCGCGATCTTACCTTAAAAGGGAAGCTGATTTTTAATGTTATTCACCAGCCCTCCTCAGAGATCTTCAAGATGTTTGACAATGTGATAATACTCGATCAGGGCGGATGTATGGCATATTTTGGTAACCCTGTTGACTCTGTAATATATTTTAAAACGCTTGATGCTCAGATAAATTCAAATCAGGGAGAATGCCCCTCATGCGGGAATGTGAACCCCGAGACAATTTTTAATATTATTGAAACTCAGGTTGTGGATGAGTTCGGAAAATATACAGAAAAACGAAAAGTCAAACCAAAAGAATGGGCTAACACATTCAGCTCAAAACATCACTTAACCCACGTACCTGAAGTAAAAGATCCACCTCATAAGAGTCTTCAGAGGCCAGGAAAGATGAGACAGTTCATGATCTACCTCTCAAGAGATTTTAAAAGTAAAATATCAAACAGCCAATATGTAGCCCTTACTCTACTGGAGGCCCCTATTCTGGGATTTATTCTTTCTTTCATAATCAGATATATCCCTGACCCTGACTCTGATATTTACATATTTTCTGAAAATGAAAATATCCCGATCTATATTTTCATGAGCCTTATTGTTGCCCTGTTTCTTGGATTGACTATCAGCGCTGAAGAGATTTTCCGTGACAGAAAAATTTTAAAAAGGGAGCATTTTCTAAACCTCAGCCGTTCGAGTTATCTCCTTTCTAAAGTTGCTATTTTAATAGTCATTTCTGCCTTACAGACTTTTCTGTTTGTTATGATTGCTAATCCGATCCTTGGCATAAAAGGAATGTATATCAATTACTGGCTTGCTCTTTTTACAACAGCTTTTTGTGCAAACATGCTTGGTCTTAATATCTCTGCCTCGTTTAATTCTGCAATTACCATTTATATTGTAATCCCTCTTTTAATAATCCCTATGATGGTACTCAGTGGAGCCATGTTTTCTTTTGACAAGCTGAACAGGAAGATTGGCAATGTTGATAAAGTACCCATAATTGCAGAATTAATGCCAACAAGATGGACTTATGAGGCTCTTATTGTATCGCAATTTAAGGATAATAAGTACAGTGAAACGGAATACAATGCATCTCACGAAACATATTATATGCTTCAGAAAAAGATAAGTGAGGCTGAGTTCACTAAAATATACAGGATAAAAGCATTACGTGAAGCTCTACAAACAACACTATTCGAATACAGGAGTAATCCTAAAAATATGGTGAACAATGAAGACCAGCTTCTAAAGAAACCTACACGGAAATTCAGTAAACTGGAACTTCTAAAAAATGAATTGACAAAAATGTCGGCAGTGAATAATGTCTCTGTATTTGCTTACCTGGCCGATCTGACTCCTTATGAATTTAATCCTGACATCGCTGATTCCGTTACAAGTTACCTTGACAGAGCAGATAAAATATTCAGCAATATTTCAAACTCGGCAAGCGACAGGAGAGATAAGTTTTTTAATCTCAATAGCGTAGGCCTTAAGACATTAGAAAATGAATACTATAATAACAAGCTCGAAGAGATTGTTACAAAACCCTACGAGCGTAAAAAGATACTGGTTTATAAAAACTCACTGGTTCAGAATTCAGATCCTATATATCTCGATCCTGACAAAAAAGGATTCCTTGCATTCCGGACTCATTTTTATGCACCTGCAAAATATATATTCGGAATAAAAACAGACACATTCGTATTCAATATATCAATAGTCCTTTTAAGTACTGCATTACTCTATCTTTTCCTATATTATGAGTTGCTGGGCAGGGCAGTGAGGTTTTTTGAGGGTTTAAAATTCCGAAAATAAAAAAATAATATGTTGTTATGCTGTTTTTTAGTACTTTTGTAATTACCTAAATATAGTTTTGAATGAAAGGAAGCGTATCCTTATTAGTAATTATAGTATTTGTATGCATGTCATGCAGGAATTCTACAAACAAAACAAGTGAGTTTGTATTTCCTGAGGCTGACTCAGTTCCTGTATCTGAATCTCAAAAACTAAGTCCTGAAGCTATAGCCGATATATCGAAAAACATAACATCGCCTGTTGAGATTGCTAATCTTCTTCTGATGTTAGACGTTCCGTTCTCTCAAAATTATCTTGCAACTTCCATCGACTCAAAAAAGCAGAGTACAAATTTTGATAAAGCACTTAAACTCGGAATTCTTGGTGCCGACCTTGGGTATCTTAACATTTATGAAAAGACAGGTTCTTCACTAGATGTTCTTTCTTCAATAAGAAAGCTTGCGGAAGATATTAAAGTTGGCCAGTTCTTTGATTTCGAATCAATAAAAAGATTATCCCAGAATAAATCAAACCTCGACTCACTTCTTTTCATCTCAATTGACTCCTATAATCAAATAGATAATTATCTCCGGGCAAATGACCGGGCGCAGCTTTCTGCACTTATGATACTGGGAGTATGGCTTGAAGGGCAATATCTTGCAACTCAGGTCGTAAGCAAGGTACCTAATAAAATCCTCAGTGACAGAATTGGTGAACAAAAGATTATTTTGAATGATCTTATTTTCCTGATGAGCCCATATTGTAATCGCGATACGGAATTCAAGAGCCTGTGCAAAGACCTTTTTGATATCAAAGACAAATACCGTGACGTTCGGATTACCTACACGCAAGGCGATCCAATTAGTGTCGAAAAGGATGGAGGACTTACTGTTACTCAAACCGAAACAAGTGTTGTAGAAATGACGAAAGAGCAGCTTGACGGGATCATTGAGATTACCAAAAACATAAGGAATAGATTAGTTTTAAATAATTAGTATGAATAAGCTTATTATTACTCTTTCATTTTTACTGACAATCGGGTTACTGTCTTTCGGACAAACAACCGATCCGCTTGTTGGTAAGTGTGCTATCAGCGCTGGTGAAAATGCAAAATATGTGAAAGACTTCCGAATTCAGCTCGGGAAAGGTGATGCACAGGGCGAACTCAGATTCAAAGCCCCCTGCTCGCTATGGAAGAATACTAAATACCGGTTTACGCTGTGTAATACCCAGGATTCAAAAGGTCAACTGATACTTAGTATAAAAGATGATGCCAACAAGACAGTAGTTTCATCATATGAGCCAAAGACCGGCAAAGCCTATCCTTTCATTGATTTTATTTGCAACAAAAGCGGAATATACCAGCTTAATTATGACTTCACAAACGGTCAGCAGGGATCAGGGATAGGAGTTGTTTCAATGGTAAAATAACATTATCCCTTCAGGTACCATATCTGTACACACAAAACAAGAATAAAAAGCACAGAAAACAAAATTTCACCTACAATCTTCTTCCTCATAAATATAAAATAGTGTGCCAGAAAATAGCTGGCAGGAATACTTATTATCCAAAGCATTTCAACTGAAGAGGAAGGCAGAATAATATAAACTCCAACCGAAATAAAGAATCCCCAGATTAACAGGAAAAATGTTTTGCGAGATCTTATCTTTTTAGTGTTCATGAGTGAAATCAAATTAATAATACCAGCAAAAGTAATCGCTCCAATAATTATCAGTACTACTAGTGTCAATCGTGGTATTTCATAACCTTCAGGCCTAATGAAAAGATTATTTTCTATCAGATTTAAAAGAGCTTCCAAATTCTTGCCCATAATATAGTAAACACCGAAAACAATGGCATAGGGTGTAATAAGTCCTAGTATGGATATGGCAATCTCCTTAATATTAAAAGTTCGTAGCAATGCTATCCCGATTATCACCAAAAGTCCAAACCAGATAAGATTGGCATAAAAGAGACTTCCCATACTAATCAGAATTCCGGCATCAAAAAAATTGTATGCAGTTCCCTGTTTCCTATAACCATCCATTATTCTTCTGAAAGCTATGATCAGGAAAAGTGATGCTGGAAGGGCCGGATTCAAACCCTGATATTCGGGAAAAAGCCCGCTAAATAAAATGTAAACCACTGCTGGTAAAAAAGTCCTTTCATTAATAAATAAATCTCTTGCATTAAAATTTATAAGGAGAAAAACCATCAGCGAAACCATTGACAAAGAAATTATTACCCCAAAATAGTGCGAACTCGCTGTATATTTTATAAGGAGGCCATAAAGTGGCATAGGGTATGCAGAATGATGAGATACAATATCTACACCCGGGTTGAGAAATCCACTGATCCATAAAGCCAGAAGAGTAATAATAATAATAAATATTACTCCCGGACCAGTTCCTTTAAAAAATCGTAATAACATTTATCTATAAATCAAATCCAATATCGGTTCTGTAGTATATGCCCTCGAAGTTCAACAAGCCTGCATTCCTATAAGAAACTACAAGTGCCGCTTGCATCGTTTTTCCATAGGAACTGACTGCGAGTACTCGTCCACCTGAAGTAACAACCTTATCATCTTTTTTCGAAGTGCCGGCATGAAATACAACACATTCCCTAATATTATCTAAGCCGTATATGGGTTTCCCTTTATCATAATTTCCCGGATAACCTCCTGAAGCCAGCATTACTGTTGCAACAAATCTTTCATCAATCTCAATTTTTCTGTCAGCAAGATTGCCCTGAGCCACTCCTTCAATAAGTTCAAAAAGGTCGGACTTAATTCTTGGAATTATTGCCTCCGATTCGGGGTCTCCCAGCCTGGCATTATACTCTATAACATAAGGATTTCCCTTAACATTAATCAGTCCAAAAAAGATGAAGCCTTTATATACAATACCATCTTCAGCTAACCCTTTCATTGTCGGATCGATTATCCGGCTTTTTACCTTTCCCATAAAACCACTATCCGCAAACGGGACAGGAGAAACTGCACCCATACCTCCGGTATTAAGGCCGGTATCACGCTCCCCAATTCTTTTATAATCTTTAGCCTCAGGTAAAAGTTTGTATGATTGCCCATCAGTAATAATAAAAACCGACAACTCAATCCCCTTCAAAAACTGTTCAACAACTACTTTTGCACCTGCTGCCCCAAATTTGCCATTTAAAATAGTTTCAACCTCTTTTTCTGCATCATGGATATCTTCAATGATCAGGACCCCTTTCCCTGCGGCAAGACCATCAGCTTTAATAACATACGGAGGCTCAAGAGTTCTTAGGAAGCCGGAAACATCCTTTAAATTTGACTTGTCAAAGCTTTTGTAATCAGCTGTTGGAATGTTATGACGGGTAAGAAAGTCTTTAGAGAAATCCTTGCTTCCCTCCAGACGAGCTGCAGATTTATCAGGGCCAATCACCGGGATATTTCTAAGAGTTTTGTCGTTCAGGAAAAAATCATGGATCCCGTCAACCAGTGGAGCTTCAGGACCTACAATAACTATGTCAATCTGATTTTCTAATACAGCCTTCTTAACCTCATGAAAATTTCCAGGATCTATGATTAGATTTTCCCCCAGCTTTGAAGTACCGGCATTTCCCGGACCAATAAATATCTTCGTGACTTTTTTGCTTTGGGCAAGCTTCCAGGTGAGAGCATGCTCCCTGCCGCCTGATCCGAGAATGAGAATATTCATTTTATTAGAACTATTTTTAGCATTTCAAAAATAGCATTTCATACTGATTAAAAAAACCTGAAAGCAGAAAACTGTTAACCCATATCGCCTGTCTGGCAATATTTAGAGAATGTCTGCATTACAGAGTTAACATAGGTTTTTGAGACAGGTAAATCAATCACTAAAGGATTATCTAATTCAAGTTTAAGGCCGTCCTTATCCCTTCTGATCACTTTTACTTTGTCAAAATTAACCATATACGACCTGTGACATCTGATGATTTCTGTTCCTGAAAAACTCTCTTCTATTTTTTTCAGAGTATCGCGAAGAAGGTATTTCGAAACAGTTCCCTTATTCAGGTAGCAAATGTTAACATAATTTTCAGCCGATTCGAGATAAAGAAGGTTCTCCTTCTTAATTGAAAACTTAAGGACTCCTTTATCGTCATAAAAAGGGATCATATTCCTTGTATTGGCAGAGAATGACTGAACATCTGCCAGTCTGTCGATCTGCTCTTTTTTATCTCTCCATGAAAAGTAGAGCCATGAAACGGAATAAGGTAATAATAAAACCAAAGAAGTATTCCGTGCTGATAATTTTACCAGATCAGAAAATATCCTTTTATCGTCAAGAAAAAGCTTTTCGAATAGTGCATAGAAAAGGGCCATAAAAAAAACTTCGGTAAAAATCCACAAAAGATATTCCCAAATATTAATAATGTGTCGTTTACAGACCTGGAACATAATTATCCGGCTGACAACCACAACCAGAACCCCTGCAAGAATTATAAGGCTGGAATACGTGAGAAATTGAAGGTTTGTAAGATTGAACCACTTATCAACTCCAAAAGGCGAATAGATATTTATGAATACAAGTGCAAAAAGTGATGTGAATAATATCAGTCGAACGATGTTCTGTTTTTCATTTAAATATGGAGGTAAAGGTTTTTGGAAATCAATCATCTGATTTTTTTTGATGAATACAAAATTAGTTATTTTCTTACTTGAAATCCAGTTTTAAGGTTAATGATAATATTTCACTTTAAAAATTCCATCCCAAATAATTGATTTATATCCCACATTTTAAAATTCCATCACTTAGTCAGATCGTCTGACACATAAATTTGTCTTACAGGGATGTCTCTGCTTCCTTTGCAAATATATTTTGTCCGGTTATCGAATTATGGAGTACACAAAAACATTTAACGATCTTAAATCTTTGTTCAGCAGCGATAAAAAAGAGATAATTATCCCTGATTCGGATATCAGGATTTATAATATCGGGTTCAGGTCTGATGTCTCATTAACCGGGTTTTCAAACAAAGGGGATGAGCTTATTCCGGAAAACCTGTCTTTTTCATACCCGGTTTTTGCTCCCCGCAGTACTGAAAGTAAAAAGGTAATTTTATTGCTTCACGGTCTTAATGAAAGAAGCTGGGTGAAATATCTGGTTTGGGCTTATTATCTTGCTCTCACTACAGATAGTTATGTAATTCTCTTCCCAATATCTTTTCATATAAACAGGTCACCGCAATCGTGGAAAGATCCCAGAGCAATGCTTCCTTTTATGAAAAACAGGAACTCTTCGCTCGGTGAAATAAATATGTCGAGTTTTGCTAATATTGCCCTGAGTAACCGGCTTACAGAGGACCCTTTAAGATTTTTCAATTCAGGTTATCAGACTGCTTCAGATATAACAAAACTACTTTTATCAATAAGGAATGGCAAACACCAGATTATCCCCTGCACTAATAAGATAAACATTTTCGCCTATTCAATAGGCGCTTTCCTGGCTGAAATACTTGTAATGGGGAATCCGGAAAATTTGTTTGCTGAGTCGAAGCTTTTTATTTTCTGTGGCGGATCTGTTTTCAGCAATATGCGGGGTTCTTCTAAATTAATAATGGATAGTCTGGCATTCGACCGTCTATATAATTTTTACCTGAATGATTTTGAAAAAAGTATAACGGGAAAAGGTCCGTTAGTCGATTTTTTGAGTACCAGTCAGATTGGAATGGCTTTCAGGTCGATGATTGACCTTGGAAGATTAAAATCATTCCGGGAGACTATTTTGAAAAAGCTTGGTGATCAGATTTACTCAATCACCCTTCTAAAAGATACTGTAATTCCTTCAAACGGTGTTGTGGCTACTCTGGGGGGTAATAAAAACAGCAATATTGTGAAGGTATGGGATTTCCCATATACTTATTCACACGAAAATCCCTTCCCTGTTTTTGATTCCCCTTTGAGTAAAAAAGTTGATTATTGGTTTGAGAGTGTTTTTTCAGAGGCAAGGACATTTCTTGTTTAGGCTGAATCAAAATCCTCAATTTCAAAGCTATAACCTTCTTTTAATGAAAATGTAATAAATTCATCAAGTATCTTATTTGCATTTGAATTCGGAGTATCGTGTAAAACTATTATTGATCCCGGACGTATTTTACTTTTGAGAATCCTAAGGGAATTTTCGCTCCCGAATGAAATGTCGAAATCATAAGGCATCAGATCCCAAAAAACAATTTTATAATTTCTCTTTAGTTTTCTGTATTGGGCAAACCGTAACCTCCCATAAGGAGGCCTGAATAAATCATAAGATGTATATGGAGCAGCTTCTGATATGTCATCTATATATCTTTTTGTGGTAGTTAACCATCCATTAAGATGACCGTACCCGTGATTACCTGCCTTATGACCTCCGACCTTAATTTTGTTAACGAGGTCAGGATATTTTAAAGCAGCTCTTCCATTGCAAAAGAACTGAGTTTTAATATTATACAAATCAAGTATATCAAGCAGTTGCGGAGTAGAATCCGGATCAGGACCATCGTCAAAAGTGAGATACAATAGTTTTTCTGTTGTCTTTATCCTGAATATTGCATCAGGATAAAGACACTGTGCAAAAAAAGGCCTGAAAAGCCGCATAATAATTTATTTCGTCGAATAGAGCTTGCCGTAATAATTACTTATTTCCGGTTCAATAATCGCGGTAATGTTTGTCAGTTTTAAATTAACCGACATATTATAGATATCAAGCAGACACTGCATATTAATCCCTGTTGGGTATTCCAGCCCAAAGCGGTCTGCAGGGTTAAGATTGATTGCATAATCGAGATATTTCTTAGAGTAGCCGATAATATCAATAATCAATTTTTCTCCCTCTTCCGTTTTGCCTGCCCTCAGCAATACTTCTGCAAGACCAATTGAGAAAAAGTCGTTTGGCATCTTTTGCACCGGAACAATTTTAAGTCCACGATGAACTGCTTCAACAGCTTTCAAAGTATCACCCTTCAGGATTAGTTCTTTACCGAGGGTTCCAAAAAGCCTCCTGAAATTGCTGAACATACGACGGTTATTTTCATCGAGATATACCTTAGGGTCTTCTGCGTTTCCCCATTTGAACTTATTCATCATGTTGTCGTACATAATGGCCGTATCGATCATACCAAATTCGCCCTGTTCAGGTTTATCTGTTTTTATAGGCACCACCCTGTATGCAAGCCCTTCCTGAACGAAATACTTTTCAAGTCCTTTATACTGACTCGATGGCACTGTTGTGGAAAAGTATATAGGTCTCTCCCATTTGTTTGTAGAAAGAAGGTCCATTATTGCCAGGTCGCCTTTGAACGCATCTGTTTCGGAATACTCCCATATCATTGGTGATTCTATCCTGTTTTTATAATAATCTTTTACTGTTCCGTTAGCAAGGACTTTTGCAGAGTCAACATCAATTATAAATTTACTTGCAGGAATATAATTCATAAAATCACCTCTGCCGCTCAGGTCAATCTTATATTTCTTATCATCATTCCCAGCGAACGCTACGATCTCTTTCAGATTAACAGGTTTGTCCACCCTGCTATTTATCGGCAGCTGTTCTCTAACGCCTTCAATATACTTATCCGGGCCAAGAGTCAGTGGCATAGGATCAGAGTCAAAAGCTTTCTGTCTCATCATTTCAATATACCATCCTGCCTGAATATAACTCAGGTTGGCAACACGGATATCAGTTCTGACCTGTTCCACATCCTGAACATACCAAACGGGGAATGAATCATTGTCGCCATATGTAAATAAAATACCATTCGGAGCAACCGATTTAAGATAATTCGCGCCAATATCTCTGGCAGTGTAGCGGCCCGAACGGTCATGGTCATCCCAGTTCTGCGAAGCCATAAGCACCGGTACAAGTGCTACAAGAACTACAAGAGTAACTGCTGCTGATCCTTTGTTTCCCAGAAACTTCTGAAGTTTCTCATAAACAAACATAAACCCGATTCCTATCCATATTGCAAAAGCATAAAAAGAACCAGCATAAGCATAATCTCTTTCCCTGGGCTGGTTTGGATATTGATTCAGATAGAATATTATAGCCAGTCCTGTCATTATAAAAAATGCCATCACAAGCCAGAAACCGGTATTATTTTTCTTATACTGCCAGAACATACCAGCAAGACCAACAAGAAGCGGAAGAAAGTAATATTTATTGGTGGCAGGATTGGATGTTATATCGTCAGGCAATTTATCAAGTTTACCAAGGCGGGCTTCATCAATAAAATTTATGCCGCTAATCCAGTTTCCATGAATTGAGTTCCCATTTCCTTCTATATCGTTTTGCCTTCCCGCAAAATTCCACATGAAATATCTGAAGTACATAAAACCGACCTGATAACGGAAAAAGTAACGAAGGTTCTCACCAAAAGTAGGACAAACTACTGCTGCTTTATCAGAACCTACCGAGTACTTTCTTCCAACTACCTTTCCCCAATATTTGTAAGCAGTTTCATGTTCCGGATCGGAGCTCCACATACGAGGGAAAAATGTCTCAAACTTGGGGCTATAAGAATATTCAGGACGGTAATATGGCTCATACCTGCCCTTCACCTTATTATATCCGGCAACAACTTTTGTAACATCAGTAACCGGAGCACTATAATAGTTCCCAAAGAATTTAGGAGAACTACCGTACTGTTTCATATTAATATAGTATGAAAGAGAAAACACATCCGAAGGATTATTCTGGTTCATTGGTGGCCGTGCTGAAGATCTTATCATGATCATAGCATAAGATGAGTAGCCAATCATAACGACGATTAAAGACGTCAGTATATAATTCAGAATTACTCTCTTCTGTTTTAAAGAGTAATAAATTCCAAAAGCCAGAGCCCCGAATAGAACTACAAGATAAAACAGTAATCCACTGTTATAAGGTAACCCGAGAATGTTTACAAAAAGCAATTCAAACCACCCTGCAACCTCTGGTACTCCCGGCATTAAAACAAATACCATAAGACCGACAAGAAGAATGGAAAAAATCAGTGTTTTAATTACACCCTTGGTTGTTACTTCATATTTCTTAAAGTAGAATACAAAAACAAGAACCGGAATTACAAGCAGGTTAAGCCTATGGATTCCCAGACCAAGCCCCATTATGTATGCAATCATTACAATCCACCTGCCTGCATAAGGTTTGTCCGAATCATCCTCCCATTTTAACATAGCCCAGAAAACGAGTGCCGTAACAAGTGAAGAGATAGCATATAGTTCACCTTCAACAGCGGAGAACCAGAAAGTGTCTGAAAAAGTATATGCAAGGGCTCCAAGAATTCCACTGCCAATAATAGCAGGAATATGTTTTGATTCAAGTGGTTTATCATTAACAAAAACTTTACGGACAAGATGGGTTATTGTCCAGAAAAGGAACAAAATAGCGAAAGCGCTGCATAATGCTGACAGAATGTTCATTGTAAGTGCGACTTTAGAAGTATCGCCTCCTGCAAAGAGAGTGGCAATTCTGCCTATCATTAAAAACAAGGGCGCTCCCGGAGGATGTCCTACCTGTAGTTTAAAGGCTGAAAGAATGAATTCGCCACAATCCCAGAAACTTACGGTCGGCTCAAGAGTTAAAAGGTAGACTATTGCAGAAAAGACAAAGAGAAACCATCCGGTAAGATTGTTCCAGCGGCGATAATTGCCCCAAATTGAATCCATAAAAATGTTGATTTTGATTAATTTATGAAACAAAGAACGTAAAAAAATATAATATGCCCCTAATCAGTACTCTATTTAACATCATTTTAACTCAATTATTTAACCCGCATTTTGTTTAGGATGGAGATTTGAAAGATTGTAAAAGCCTAAACATAAAACCGCCACGGCCTTGTTTTCCAGTAATCGCCGGAGTAGTCTATTCCGATCCGTGGCCCGGTGTTAAAAGCCGGGTTTACTCCCGTTTCTTCAAACCAGATTCTTTCTGAAACATCCAGATCTTCCCCGTTGAATGTACGGTCTATACCCAGTGATTTTGTTAATCTTCCCGGGCCTGATAAGTTTTCCACACCTCTTATAAGGACTGCCTGAGGATGATTTTCCTCAGCAGTTACCACATTCAGCATCCAATACATTCCATAAACCAGATATACATAAAGTCTTCCCCCCTGCCGAAACATCACTTCTGTCCTGGGAGTTCGTCCCTTAGATGCATGACAGGCTTTATCCTCCATCCCCCGGTAAGCCTCAACATCAGTAATCTGAAACGAACCAATTGCTTTATCAGCCAATCTGATATGCATGTTTTTTCCAATCAGGTCTGGAGCAACCTCCAGAACATCACGGATAAAAAAATCTCTTGATAATCTTTTCCCGGAAGCCATATTCTCAATAAGGGATTTTAGTTTCCAATTCGTCCCATTTCTTAAAAACCTCTTCCCCACCTGTATCTGTCATCCGGAGAAAAGCTATTTTTCGGTTCTCAGGATCCATGACAATCTCTTCATAAATCAGTTTATCGCTGAATCCTGCCTCCTCAGCATCCTGCCTGTTGCAGGCATAGACTACTTTTTTTATGCCCGCCCAGTAAATTGCTCCCAGACACATTGGGCAGGGTTCGCATGAAGAATAGAGAGTACAATCGCTAAGATCGTGAGATTTTAAAACAGTTGCAGCCTGACGTATTGCGAGTATTTCAGCATGAGCCGTGGGATCGCTGGTCAGTACTACCTTATTGAATGCTTGTGAAATTATTTTACCATCCTTCGATATTACAGCTCCGAACGGTCCGCCACCTTCTTTAATTCCATTCCCGGCAATTTCAACTGCTCTGATGAGTAATAACTTGTCGTTTCCCATTTTTAAAATTTTATCCATATATATTAAACCCCCTTTCCTGTTTCCCCCAAGGGGGAAATGTATTCACCCTACATTAAGGTTCGCACAGTCCCTCGACTTTAGCAGGTTTATCACTTCATCACCTTCCCCCGTGGGGGAAGGTCCGGAAGGGGGTTCTAAAAATTAATAAGTGTTTCATCATATTTGTTACAATAGCCTAATTTAATAGCTTTGCAAATCTAAATCAGCCCACAAAAATAAGCTACTTTTGGCTAACAAAAATAAATTCTATTCAATATTCTTTTTTTTTATGAAATATATTGTATTTTTGCAGTCCCCAAATTGTGGGGTATATTACATTAAACATAAGTGTATCCATTAAAAAATAAGTACAAGTGAACACGTTAAGTTATAAAACTATTTCAGCAAATAAGGCTACTGTAAACAAAGAGTGGGTTATTATTGATGCTGAAGACAAGATTCTTGGAAGGCTTGCATCGGTTGTGGCATTCACATTGAGAGGAAAGCACAAGACAGACTTCACACCTCACGTTGATTGCGGGGATAACGTAATTGTTATAAACGCTGAAAAAATTAACCTTTCAGGTGAAAAGTGGTCAGATAAAGTATATATCCGGCACACTGGTTATCCCGGAGGTCAGAGATTCACAACTGCTGAGGCACTTTTGAAGAAAAATCCTATCGGGTTAATTGAAAAAGCTGTAAAGGGTATGTTACCGAAGAACAGACTTGGAAGTGAACTCTACAGAAATCTGCATGTCTATGCAGGAACTGCACATCCTCATGAAGCACAGAAACCAAAACCAATTGAACTTTAAAAATTTTTAAGCACAAGATATGGAA
Source organism: Bacteroidales bacterium (assembly GCA_036508535.1). Classification (GTDB taxonomy): domain Bacteria; phylum Bacteroidota; class Bacteroidia; order Bacteroidales; family VadinHA17; genus LD21. The sequence continues at coordinate 27,315 of DATCHE010000054.1, forward strand.
ACGATCAATGCTCTTGGAAGAAGGAAAGCAGCTGTAGCGCGGGTATATTTAAGCGATGGCAAAGGAAAAATAACAATTAACGGAAGAGATTATAAAGAATATTTTGGCGCTGAAACACTTCAGTATGTTGTAACCCAGCCTCTCGTTCTTTTGAATGCTACCGATAAATATGATATTAATGCCAATCTCGATGGTGGCGGAGTAAAAGGACAAGCAGAAGCCCTTCGTCTTGGAATCACCAGAGCACTTATTATGATTGATGCTGATTGTAAATCCGCACTCAGAACAAATGGATTTGTGACACGCGATCCGCGTGAGGTTGAAAGGAAAAAACCAGGCCAGCCTAAAGCTCGCAAAAGATTCCAGTTCAGTAAACGTTAGAATTTAATAAGTCAGTCTTATAGATGCAAGTTTAGTATCTAAATTGCCAAGACTTCCGCCAATTGGCGGGGCTACTTTGCAATTGATTGAAGGAATGTAAACTTAATAACTCAAAAAATGCCAAGAACAAATTTCAAAGAATTACTTGATGCAGGTGTGCATTTCGGACACCTTAAAAGAAAGTGGAATCCCGCTATGGCTCCTTATATATTTATGGAGCGTAACGGCATTCATATTATCGACCTTGAAAAGACAATCGTAAAACTCGATGAAGCCGCTTTAGCAGTTAAACATATTGCAAAATCGGGAAAGAAAATTTTATTTGTTGCTACTAAAAAACAAGCTAAAGAAATTGTAGCCGAAAAAGTTAAGGCGGTTAATATGCCTTATGTTACAGAACGTTGGCCTGGTGGTATGCTTACCAACTTCCCTACAATCCGTAAGGCAGTTAAAAAAATGTCATCAATCGACAAAATGGCTACTGATGGTACGTTCCTGAACCTTTCAAAACGCGAGAGACTACAGATAACAAGGCAGAGAGCTAAACTTGAAAAAACACTCGGGAGTATAATTGACCTTACAAGGCTCCCATCAGCTCTTTTTATTGTGGATGTATCTAAGGAACATATTGCAGTGAAAGAAGCAAAGAGACTGGGAATACCTGTTTTTGCAATGGTCGACACCAACTCAAATCCTTCGGATATTGAATTTCCGATTCCTGCCAATGATGATGCATCAAAGTCAATTTCATTAATTATAGGAATTGTTTGTCAGGCTATTGAAGAAGGTCTCGGCGAAAGAAAACTCGAGAAAGACAAAGAGCCTCAGCAAAAAGATAAGAAAATAATGCGGAAAGAGCTTGAAACGAAAGATATTCCTGCCGCAATTATTGAAGCAATCGTTGAAGAAGATGAGGAAGAAGATATCGATGACGATTCTTCAGTTGATTCAGATGACGATGACGTCGTTAAGGTAGCTGACGAAACTGAAGAAGAGGTATAGAAAATATTATTTGTTAACAATAAAGATATTATTATGGTTGCTATAAGCGCTGCTGATGTTGCAAAATTGAGAAGAGTCACTCTGGCCGGAATGATGGATTGTAAGAAGGCTCTCGAAGAATCTGAAGGCGATTTTGATAAAGCAATTGAAATAATCCGTAAGAAAGGACAAGCTGTCGCCAATAAACGTGCTGATAAAGAGGCTTCTGAAGGAGTAGTATTATCAAAAGTTTCTTCCGATGGAAAAATCGGAGCTATGATTGTTCTGAACAGCGAAACTGACTTTGTTGCAAAAAATGCCGAGTTCATGGCTCTTGCTAATAAAATCCTCGATATTGCAGTTACAAAAAATCCGGCCAACCTTGAAGAACTTAAATCTCTTCCTATGGATGGCGGTAAAATTGGTGATAAGATTGTTGAATACGTTGGGATTATTGGGGAGAAACTCGAACTTTCATATTTTGAAAAAATTGAGGCTGCTCATGTTCAATCCTATATTCACCCGGGTAACAGACTCGCCACAATGGTTGGTTTTACAAAATCAGGCATTGACGAACAGGTGTATAAAGATGTTGCAATGCAGATCGCTGCAATGAATCCGGTTGCTGTTGACAAAGACTTTGTTTCTGAAGCCGTTGTTGCACAGGAGATTGAAATTGGGAAAGAACAGGCAAGACTTGACGGGAAACCTGAGGAAATGCTCGAGAAAATTGCGCTTGGGAAACTCGCCAAATTCTTCAAAGAGAGTACTTTACTTAATCAGGAATTTGTAAAAGACAACAAAATTTCTATCAGACAGTACCTCCAGTCGTTTAATAAAGACCTTACCGTAACTGATTTCAAACGCTTTACACTTAATTTGTAATACGTAGGTTCATATTTCAATAATAAGGTGGCGCTTTAGGGTGCCACTTTTTTTTTATCTTTACAATAAAGAACATTGATATGAAATACTCAAGAATCCTACTCAAACTCAGTGGTGAATCATTGGCCGGTAAAGGAAACAGTGGCATCAGCGATTCGGTTTTAGAAGAATATGCCAGACAGGTTATTGAGGCAGTGAAAAAAGGTTGTGGGGTTGCAATCGTTATCGGAGGTGGAAATATTTTCCGTGGTCTGAGCGGTCTAAAATCAGGCTTCGACAGAGTAAAAGGCGACCAGATGGGAATGCTCGCAACAGTAATTAACAGTCTTGCGCTCGAAAGTGCTATAGCGAGATCAGGCGGTAAAGCAAAAGTCTTTACTGCCATAAGAATGGAACCTGTAGGAGAACTTTATAACAGGGACCGGGTATTGGAAGTAATGAATACCGGTACTGCGTGCATTCTTTCCGGCGGTACTGGCAGCCCATTCTTTACTACCGACACAGCAGCTGCATTAAGAGCAGTAGAGATTGGGGCAGATGTCCTGCTTAAAGGGACAAGAGTGGATGGTGTTTATTCATCTGATCCTGAAAAAGATTCCAAGGCCGAAAAATTTGGTACTATATCCTTCGGAGAAGTCATTAACAAGAGATTACAGGTTATGGATTCTACAGCTTTTACTTTATGCAGGGATAACAATATGCCAGTTATAGTATTTGATATGAATAAATCGGGAAACTTAAATAAGCTGATTGATGGGGAAACAATAGGTACTCTGGTCAACAATTGAATGGATTATTGATATTCCGGCTATTTTACTATTTTTGTTATACAAGTTGTTAAATCAAAAACAGAGAACATAGTTAAAATTTAAAATTATCTAACATCTGCGATATGAATGAAGAAATTGACCTTATAACTGATGAAACAGCTGATAGAATGGAGAAAGCCCTGGAACATCTGGAACATGAGCTGGCCCGGCTTCGTGCAGGCAGATCAAATCCAGCTCTGCTCGATGGCATAACTGTCGACTATTACGGAGTTATATCACCATTGACACAGGTTTCCAATATTAATACTCCCGATGCAAAAACAATATTGATTCAACCATGGGAGAAAAATATGCTCGGGATAATTGAAAAAGCTATTATGGCTGCTAATATCGGACTTACTCCTATAAATAATGGTGAAGCAATCCGGATTAATATTCCTCCGCTTACTGAAGAGAGACGACATCAGCTTGTTAAACAGGTACGAAACGAGGGCGAAACAGCTAAAATAAGTGTACGTACTGCCAGGAAATGGGCTAACGACGAACTGAAACAATTACTAAAAGACGGACTGCCCGAAGACCTTGAAAAAGAGGCTGCTGACAAGATACAAGAGATGACCCACTCTTATAATGGCAAAATCGATAAGGTTATGGCTATGAAGGAGAAGGATGTTATGACAGTTTAGATTTACCCTTTTGCCCCCCTGCCCCCCTGAAGGGGGTTAATTTAGTGTATATGTTATTATTAGCCCCCCTTTAGGAGGGTTGGGGGGCGACGCCTCAACAACTTACTCCCCTTAATCCCGAAGTGCAATTCCGGCATATTTCAATCATATGCCTGCCTGTAAGAATACTTTTTCTGAAGATCCGGTATTTAGGCCCATTCCATATCTCTCTGAATGAATCTTGATTAAGATCGCCCATGACATACTCAGCATTTTTATCAAAACAACATGGAAGTACTTTCCCATCCCATGTTATCACAGGGCTAAGCCAAAGTCTTGCACACCTGTCTGGTAAAGAATTCTTAATCACATAACCCCCATTCTTCAACTTGTATCTCCGGAATCTCTCTTTTATAGGGATCCATGACGCAATATCTTCTTTGGCATTAATCTGCATAGATTTCAAACTAAGTGAAGACTTAAATTTTCTGGCCAGCTTCCTGACCTGAGGAATCTGTCCTTCATTAAGCTTGCTGACAATAAACTGGATCTCAATTTTCAGTAATGAACTGTACTTCTCTTTTGCCTCCGCAACATTTTTTATTCCTTCGAGGACAGTATTAACACATCCATTCCTCCGATATGCCGAATAAGTATTCTGATCAAGTCCATCCAGAGAAACAATTAGTTTACTCAATCCGGATTTCACAATTTTTTCAGAATTGCCTACCGAAAGAAAATGCCCATTTGTTGATATAATAGTATTTATTCCTCTGCTATTCTCAACAAAAGAGAAAAACAAAGGATGAAACATTGGCTCACCCTGAAAATAAAGATTGATATTATAAAGATATGGGCTAAGCTCCAAAAGAACCTTATCAAAGAGTTCTATGTTCATAAATCCTCTTGTACGGGTCATCAGATCCGATCCTGAAGAACATTCCGGACAATGAAGATTGCAATAATTTGTTAGTTCTGTACCAATCGAAAGAGGCATATAATCCGTTTTTATATAACCTCCTAAGGAGCTTCCCAGATAAGAAAACCCAGCTTTAAAAAAATTTGCCTGCTTGATAAATAGGCTAATCATTAGCAGAATAAAATATTGAAGTAAGATAAGAAAATATTTATCAAGCTTATAATAGGGTATTAAACTTTTGAACGGTCTTAGTGTTGAAATTAAAAGTATGCTTCATTCAAAGACAAAAGAATTCGAATACTAACTTAATAAATTAATGTCATGAAACCTTTTAAACAAATTTCGCTAATTGCAGTAGTTCTTATGCTGGGTTTTATGGTCCAGACTGTATCAGCCGGGATTATTTTAGGAAAAACAAAAAGCTCTCAGCAAAATTATACGACAATCAAAGGGAAGATTGTAGATGCTGAAAATGGTACTCCTTTGGTATTTGCAACGGTTGCTCTCAAGGAATCAAATGTTGCAATAATAACAAATATTGATGGAGAATTCACACTTAAAATTGGAGACCCTGCTACTTCAAAGAGCCTTGAGGTCTCTTTTTTGGGATACAAAAACAAGAGTGTTCTTATAACAGATTTGAAAGATAACGGTTTCAAAAATATTATTTCACTTGAACCTGCACCTATTCCTATTAAAGAGATCATTGTTAAACCATTGGATCCTACCTATATAGTTGAAAAAGCAATCGAAAACATAGGTAAAAATTATGAGTCGGTTCCAAACCTTATGACTGCATTCTACAGGGAAACCATCAGAAAAAACCGAACTTATGTATCAATAGGAGAAGCTGTTGTAGAGATTTTTAAAGCTCCCTATGCCAACGATATGAGATTTGATGGCGCAAGAATATATAAGGGAAGGAAAAGTACCGACGTTGAAAAAATGGACACAGTACTATTTAAACTTCAGGGAGGACCTGTAAGCGTTTTACAGCTTGACATCGCTAAAAACACAGAATCAATTCTGACCAAAGAAGCAATGGCGTACTACAACTATACCCTTTCGAGTGTAATCGAAATCGATAACAAACCTCACTGGGTTATAAATTTCGTACAAAAACCATCCGTAGAAATTCCATTATTTATGGGAAGCCTTTACATCGAAATGGAATCATTCGCAATTACTGAAGTCGAATTTGGATTCAATCTTTCAAACAAAGAGGCAGTTTCATCAATTTTTATAAGGAAAAAACCGCTTGGAATGAAGATTACTCCTGAAATTGCAACTTACAGAACCAAATATCGTGAACAGAATGGCAAATGGTACTTTGCTTATTCAAGAGCTGAAGTAAAATTTAAAGTCAACTGGAATAAAAAACTCTTTAATACGTATTATACAACCATGTCAGAAATAGCAGTAACTGACCGTACTGATGAGGAAGTTATTAAATTTGCAAATAAAGATAAGATCAAATACACAGATGTGTTTTCTGAAAAAGTCAGCGCATTTACTGATGAACAATTCTGGGGTGATTATAACGTAATTGAACCTGACCAGAGTATTGAGTCAGCAATTCGCAGACTCAGCAGAAAACTTAAGTTCAGTGACAGGGAAGAAAATAAATAAACACAGGTAAATGTTCAGGGATTATGAGATAGTATGGAGGATCAGACAAGGTGATGTTAAACAGTTTGAATCACTTTTCCGATCTTCCTATGCTTCTCTGGTTCGTTACGCAAAGACTCTGATAAAAGATCAGGATTCAGCTGAAGAAATTGTGCAGGATCTGTTTTTCAGACTCTGGCAGGACAAAGAAAAAATAAAAATTGAGAGTTCTTTAAACGGGTACCTTTTCAGATCGGTACACAATAAATGTCTGCATTATATTGAGCATAACCGGGTTGTGGAACGGCATGCGGAGGAGATATCTGCCCGCCAGAGAGATAGCCAGGAAACTCCTTCAGATATCCTTCACTATAAAGAGCTTCAGGCAAGAGTAGCAAAGATACTTGAAAGACTTCCTGAAAGATGCGGTCGGGTTTTTTGCATGAGCCGGTTTGAGGGACTTAAATATTCGGAAATTGCTGAAAAATTGTCTGTCTCGATAAAAACCGTTGAATCAAACATGGGCAGGGCACTTAAAGAATTCCGGAAAGAATTAACAGAACAATGAAAGTGATGAAAAAGATTGAGAGATATACCGAGAAAGAGTGGATTGAACTTGCTTCACAATTATCAGGGGAAAAGGATGAACAAACAGATCTCCTCAACCGGTTTATGGCTGAAGATGTCCAAAATATTAGTCCCAAATGGAAAGAGCTGAAGAATATGAATAATGAAACGAATATAAATGTAGATAACGCCTGGAACAATGTTCAGACAAGAATTAAAATGGATCCTTCCCAGACGGGCAACAGCTCCCTGAAAATCAGCTTATTAAGAAGTAGTCCTATCCGGGTAGCCGCGGCAGCACTTATAATTGTGAGTCTGGGAACTACCGGATTGTATCTCAGAAATAAAGATGTTTTCAGTAAGAGAATAACGGTAGCAACAAACAATGATCAGAAAAATTTGCTTGTTTCACTTCCAGATGGGAGCAAAATAGTATTGAACCGCAACACACAGTTCAGTTATCATGCCAATTTCGGAGTAAAAAGAAGGAATGTTGAACTTACAGGAGAAGCATTCTTCGACATATCTAAGGATACTCTAAAGCCATTTATTATAGATGCCGGGAATGCAAGTGTTACGGTAGTTGGAACATCATTTAATGTCATTACAAACAACGCAGAATCTGCATGTGAAGTTTACGTGAAAACCGGCAAAGTTATGCTCTCCGGAAATTCAGGTGCAGAGTCTGTTATCCTCAATCCTGAATTTGTGGGAACAATTAATCTAAAAAAGATAGGAAAAGCACTTAACAAAAATCCAAACTACCTTGCATGGAGGACTGAGAAGCTTTTTTATAACGGGCAAAAACTTGAAGTTGTATTCCATGATCTTAAAAGAGTCTATAACATGGATATTGTGGCCGACGATAATAGTATAACCGACAATATCTGGAATTCTCTAATTGAAACTCAATCTCAGGACACAATTATTCGCCTAATTTGTGGTAGCTTTAACCTGAGTTACACTAAAGATGGAAACGTTTACCATCTTGAGAAAAAATAATTCACAAAGTGAAAAATGTTGTCGTTCAATGGCTATAT
>DATCHE010000055.1:0-2146 GCA_036508535.1 Bacteroidales bacterium
GTCGCGTATCAGTTTATTTCTTGATGCTGTTGTTTGCTTCAGCCGGCAGTCGACATAATTATATTGTTCCGGTTCAAGGTATTTAACGGCAAGGTCTTCCATTTCAGACTTTATATTATAAAAGCCAAGTCTGTGAGCAAGTGGCGCATAGAGGAAATAGGTTTCAGAAGCTAATGGCAATCTATCCTTCTCAGGAGCATTATCAAGGTTGCGCATGTATTCAAGCCGTTCAATAAGTTTGATTAGTATTACCCTGACGTCGTCAGCAAGACTTAAAAGAAGTTTTCGGAAATTCTCTGCCTGGTAAGAAGATTGCATTGAATCGATACTGGTAATACGCGAAAAACCATTCAATATCTCAACAACCTTTTTACCAAACTCTTTTTCCAGTTCTTTTGGTTTAAGAGTCAGATTGTTATAGGAATCGTGCAATAAGGCTGTTATAATAGATGTAAGCCCCAAACCCATCTCCCCTGCAATAATTCGTGCAACAGAGAGGACATGCAGGATTTCTGGTTCCCCGGTAAGAATTTTTCTATCTCCACAAACTTCTATTGCAAGATCCAGCGCTCTTCTAATTTTAATATTATCTTCAGAAGCTACTGTGTTTTTTGCAGCCAGAAGCAGTGCCCTGTAAGCACTATTTATTTTCTGTTTGTCTGCATTCATTTATCTCTTTGTCATTAGGCTTTACCTATTAACTCAAAAACCCTGTAAATAGTTCTATGTTTCAAAAAAAAACCCCGGGAGAGCTTGGGAACCCCGGGGTTTTCAGAAGATATTTTTATTCCTATTATCTGATCGAGACTCCCAAACCTGCTGTGAGAACATTATATTGAGCCCTTGTGTAATCAGCATGGATTGTAATAAATGCCAATTTAATCCTGAAGCCGACATTGGCTCTGAGGCCTGAGAAGTTTTCAATATTCATTGACGGAAATTTGTTACCTGCTATTACACCATTATCGGCATACTCAGAATGGGGATTGGTCGGAACAGCTATATTTAATGTAGGTGTCGGAAAATTACCTTCAAATTTCATCTCTGTTTTAGTTTTACAATAACCAAGTCCGCCATAGAAAGTTATCACCGGAAGATTAAGTGATGCGATGGCGCTTATATTCAGAGCTCCTACCGCAACATGTAAATTCTGATCTTTAAATGATGTTGTCAGATTATAGGTAGGCGAATAGTTTGTAGGAGTACCTGGCTGAAGACTTAATGGAACATTTGCAGACAGTTTGGTATATCCTCCAAAAACTGAAACATCAAATGGCAATAATTTATTTCCGGACAGGTACTGCAGAATGCTGTGAACGAGACCTACACCCCAGAGAGAAACATTACCATCTTTAATGTTTATTTTAGGTACGAATCTCACCTTCAATTCCGTACCAAACGGTAATCCAATACCAACCTGGGCCGTAGGGACAGGTATGTATCTCCAGTTTGCTCCCTGAGGAGCATAAAAGGATGCCAGAGTCACTCCGTTGGCATTATAGCTCATGAGGGGACCGGCTTTATCCGGACCAGCAACAGTTGAAGAAATTCCTGCGCCGGTAATTGAGGACGACAGGCCGATCTTTGATGCATCAAATGTTTGTGCAGATGTTGGAACTATCCCCACACTTGTATTTAGTGTAATATCAAATCCGCCCAATTTATGCGGTTTAGCGGTATTATACCAGCCACCGTTAAGACCGGCTCCAAAGGCATTTGCCCATGAAGAAATATATGCCTGAAGGTATTTTACTCCATCAGCAGGAGCGCTTTTCAGGAAATCGATATTGTTAAATTGTGAAAAGGATACCAATGAAAATAAAAATATACTTATCATCAGAACTCCGGAACGTTTAATGAATTGATTGCTCATAGGTTTAGAATTGATTCATATTTCGAATTAGACACAAATATAAAAAAAATGAATATGCAAATTCTCTGGTTTTTGCATGTCCAACAAAGCATTTAACGAAGTTCTCTGAAAAAAGGTTGCTTTGAACAAACAAAAAAAAAATTATTCTTCAGGACTTTTTTTCTCCATCTTATCAAGACTTTTAAGTTCCTGAATACCAATATCTTTTGACAAATCTGAAATATTTTTCAGATTAAGCTCACCTTTGATCGAGATAAGTGAATTTCCTCCGGG
>DATCHE010000056.1:0-7391 GCA_036508535.1 Bacteroidales bacterium
GAACCTGTATGAAGTTTCTGAATCCATCAGGGCGAAATACATTCCAACTCCATATCTTTCCTGTCTTATAAAAGGCTGTGCCGAAAAAGGAATTGATGTCACGGGAGGAGGTGCGGAAATAGGATTTACTACCATTGAAGCTGTCACCTATGCCACTACCGTAGATTCTCTTTTAGCCATAAAATATCTTGTATTTGATAAGAAAGTGGCAACTATGGACGAATTGCTCATGGCGTTGAAATCTAACTGGAAAGGATTTGAGGTTTTGCAGACAAGGGCAAAAAACCGGGCACCAAAATACGGACGTGATGATGATGAAGCCGATAAAATGGGTCAATTCGTTATGGAACTATGGACCTCAGAAACCTGGAAACATAAAACTATCTCCACCAGGCGCAGGTTCCGTCCGGGAATGCTGAGCTGGAATTATTGGGTGGGCGATGGTTTTGTTTTGGCAGCAAGTGCAGACGGCAGGGCCAAAGGGCAGTTTTTATCCAATGCCATTTGTCCTTCCAATGGCACCGATGTAAAGGGACCTACATCCAACACTAATTCGGTTGGGAAAGTTCTGGGAGGCCGGACCGAAAAGGGTGATTGGAAAGATTTCGTAAACCTGTTGCCTAATGGGGCAAGCCATACCATTACTTTTAATCCTTCTTTCATAAAGGATGAAGAACATAAAGAGAAATTCAAGGCTTTTCTAAAAGGGTATTCAGAAAACGGCGGGACGGCTCTGCAAATAAATATTTTAGATCCCGGGATGTTGTTAGATGCCCAGAAACATCCAGGGAATTATCGACATCTTTTGGTGCGTGTTACCGGATACAATGCCTATTTTACTTCCATCGGACGGGAACTTCAGGATGAAATTATTGCCAGGATAAGCCATGAGAAGCTTTAGGTTTTGGTTTGAAAAATGGAATTGATGACTGAAAAAAATACCATATATGGCCGTCTTTTGGAAATCCAAAGGATGTCTACTGAAGACGGCCCCGGAATCAGGACAACTGTTTTTTTAAAGGGTTGCTATTTGAGCTGCCAGTGGTGTCACAATCCGGAAAGCATCTCTTTTAAACCCCAGTTGCAATGGCTGAAATCAAATTGTATTGGATGCCAGAGTTGTGTTGCTGTCTGCCCCATTCAAGCTCTTTCTTTCATTGAGGATAAGATTATTATCGACAGAAATTCCTGTAAGGCTGACGGAGTTTGTACCGAAGAATGTCCTTCGGGAGCCCTGGAATTGATGGGAAAAGATGTTTCGGTTGAGGAGATTGTAAAAGAAGTGCTCAAAGACAAATCCTTTTTTCAAAAATCAGGGGGAGGGGTCACTCTTTCGGGCGGAGAACCCATCATGCAACCCGATTTCGCATTAGCATTTTTCAAAAAGATGAAAGAAAACGGCATCCATACCGCACTCGATACCTGCGGATTGGGAATGCCTGAAGCCTTTGAAAAAATCTTGCCTTATACGGATTTGATTCTGTATGACATCAAAGAAATTGACCCGGAGAAACACAAGCAATTTACAGGCAACTCAAATGAAAGGGTACTGGAAAATCTGAAATTAATTTCTGAATGGATGAACATCAATCACATGCCTAAAGAGCTTTGGATAAGAACCCCCATCATTCCGGACGCTACCGATACAGAAGAGAACCTCCTGGGGATTGGAAAGTTCATTTGCGAAAACGAACTTCATCCCACCCGATGGGAACTTTGTGCATTTAATAATTTGTGCAGTGATAAATACTTGCGACTTGGTATTCCCTGGCTTTTTGAAAAGCACGATCTGATAGCAGCCGAAAAAATGGAACATTTTTTAAAAACAGCCAAAAACTCAGGGGTAGACAAGCAAATTGTTTTGAGTACCGGCCCTGTTAAATGTTTTGAAAGACAAACCCAATAAGCCTCATGAAAATGAAACAACATTTCAGTCCTGAAGACATTAAAGCTTTTGAACCGGAGAACAAAATTGGTCTTCTGGCCACCCAAAACGATCAAGGTTTACCCCACCTTACCCTGATCACTACAATGCAGGCAAACAGTCCTTCTGAACTTGTTTGGGGACAGTTTACGGAGGGTGTAAGCAAGAAAAACATCCATTCAAATCCTAAAACCGGGTTTTTGATCATGACCCTGGACAAGAGTCTCTGGAGGGGAAAAGCCATCTGGGAGCAATCAAAAACAGAAGGCGAGGAGTACGTCAGGTTTAACAAACTTCCCATGTGGCGATATAATTCCTATTTTGGATTGCATACAATCCATTATATGAATCTGGTGGAAACTACTGAAAAAGCTTCTCTGCCTATCGCGGGCATTGTGTTGTCGGCCTTATTGACAAAAGTCTCAAAAAGTAATGCCAAAACCAAAAGAGAGGGCCGGATATTCAACGCATGGACGGAGGTCTTTATTAATAAACTCGACACCTTGAAATTTCTCTCATATGTGTCCGAAGATGGTTTTCCAGTCATTATTCCCTTGTTGCAATGCCAGGCTTCCGATAGCCATCGCCTGGTATTTCATCCCGGGGTTTATGCCGATGAATTGAATTCCATAAATAAAGGCACTGATGTGGCTGTTTTTGGCCTGAGCCTGGCCATGGAAGACGTGCTGGTTCGTGGTAAGTTCACTGGTTATAAAAGACATCGGGGCGTAAAACTCGGGATCATTGAAATGAATTGGGTTTATAATTCCATGCCTCCCATTCCGGGTCAAATCTATCCGCCGGTTGAGGTAAGCTCGGTTGAGGATTTTGGTTGAGTAGTGGTTCGGGAAACAGGCTCGAAGGACCCGAAATTGTCTCCAGGTACAACATGCTTGCCATACCTGTGCAAAACCATCTCCCCTTCAACTTTTTTCTTTATACTTTTGTCTTTTGTCTTTCAATTCTTAAAATGTCCGCGGACAGGAGAATGTCAAACGTGCCCTGGAAGTTGCTGCGGCAGGAGGGCATAATATTATGGTAATATGTATGTTAGCAGACATTCTTAACTCTCTAAATATGATTATAAGATAATTTCTGCTATTTTATTAGTTATAAATAACATGCATCATTTTACTCAAAACTTAAAAGGAATAAGTATTGTATATCGGACTTCAGTGTAAAATTAAATCTTGTAGGATATAAATAATTGCGCCTGAAAAAAAACCGATTAATGCAAGCCAACTTATTTTCTTAAGATACCAAAAGAAGTTGATTTTTTCCATTCCCATTGCTGCGACACCAGCAGCAGAACCAATTATTAGTGCACTACCGCCAGTTCCTGCACAATATGCGAGAAATTCCCAGAAATAATGATCTGTTGGATATTGTGCTAAGTCATACATCCCTTGTGCCGCTGCAACTAAAGGAACATTATCGACAACTGACGAAAGTAAACCAATCGAAATTACGATAGTACTAATATTACCAATTGTTAGTGCCATAAATTTTGCAAGGCTTATTAGAACACCAGTTGATTGCAAAGCGGATATAGCGATTAATATACCAAGAAAAAACAAAATGGTTGATGTGTCAATTTTACGAAGTGCATTAACGACTGTTAAATGATGTTTATCTACTTCTTCTTTTGTTCTATGTAGAATTTCCGTTATAATCCAGAGAACTCCCAAACCCAATAAAATTCCCATATAGGGTGGCAAACCAGTAAGAGTTTTAAATACGGGTACTAAGACAAGAACGGAAACGCCAGAAAATAATACAATTTTTTGTTGTTTTTTTGGTAAGGATGAAAGCTGTGAGTCATCACTGTTATTATTGGTTCTCTCCACAGTACCTTTTAATTTTAAAGAAATAATTATAAGTGGTACAATTAAACAGAAAAGACTTGGTATTATTAATTTTAAAATAATTTTAAATGCTGTTATTTGTCCGCCAATCCACAACATCGTTGTCGTAACATCACCAATTGGTGACCATGCACCACCTGCATTTGCTGCAATCACAACAGTACCAACAAAAAATAACCTGTCGTTATCATCTTTTATCAATTTTCTTAATAGTGAAATCATTACAATCGTTGTTGTTAAATTATCCAAGATTGCGGAAAGAAAAAATGTTATAAAACCCACTATCCAAATCAATGATCGCTTATTTTTCTGTGTTATTCTATCAGTTATTATATTGAACCCATCATGCGAATCAATTAATTCTACAATTGTCATGGCACTTAATAGAAAAAACAATATTCCAGACATTTCACCCAAATGTTCAGTCAATTGCTGATTAATTAATTGTTTATCTGGCATAAATACAATATAAATAACCCAACATAGAACACCCGTGATTAATGCAGATGCTGCCTTGTTTAATTTTATCTTATGTTCTAACGTAATGGCTGCATATCCCAAGACAAATATTGTTATAATTATTCCTGTCATTTTTCGTTAAATGTTTATTGTAAAGCGGATATAGAAAAATAAGTAGCTCGATTATGTTTTTCTTCCCATACTCATTTAGATTTGTTTTTACGTATTTTAATCTGCTCTTGAATTATCATTATTACAGCAATCATTACTATTGCCACAAAAGCAAGAAGACCAGCTAATGCTCTCATATTTAAATATTTTAATTTATAGGAACTCGGTTCATTGACATGGATTATCAGTAGATTAATGAAAAGCAGTTGTCTCATGATTATTTTAAGACAACTGCAATCCGTTGAGTAAACAAAGTATTAAATTAGAAAGGAAGATACTTACACTAAGCAGAATGGTCATATAATCATTAATTCCGCTCTGCTTTAATTATTTTACTATAAAGATTTTTACCAGAGCCAATACAGCAAATCCAGCCAGTATCACCAGAAAAAATACTGCTTCATTCGATAATTTAAATTTCTTCATGATAAATATTTTTTTCTCAATGGAGTATTCATGCAAATCTATGCATGAATCACATGGGTATTAATTAGAATATGATTAGAAACAATTAAGAAACTCATTAAAATACAGTTTCTTTTGTTGCGTATTGTAACTTTGTACTAAATGACTGACGATTATGAATGACATTAACATATTAATTGTTGAGGATGAACAACGGCTGGCTGAAATATTAAAAAAGCAATTAGAAGAATCTGGATTCCATGCAGAAATTGCTTACGATGGGTATGTTGGAAAACAGTTAGTTGAAAATAAAGCATATAATCTTATCATTTTAGACATTAATTTACCTTTAATTAATGGTTACGATTTATGTAATGAGGTTCGAAAAAATAACAGCAACATTCCAATTATAATGCTCACAGCCTTTAGCACATCCGAAAACAAATTAGCAGGATTCAGAGCAGGTGCTGATGACTACATAGTAAAACCTTTCGAGTTCAGAGAATTATTAGCACGTATAAACGTTTTTCTCAGGCGTACAGATTCGAACGTCATACAGTACGAAAAACTAAGTATTGCCGACCTTGAAATGGATTTGAATACTAAAACAGTTACACGAGCAAATAAAAAAATCGATTTAACTGCTAAAGAGTCTTCTTTATTAGAAATGTTCCTGAAAAACAAAGAAAAATTACTAACCCGTGAGTTTATAATTGAACATGTATGGGGAATAGATTTTGACCCAAGTACTAATATTATTGATGTTTATGTTAATTATTTACGAAAGAAAATTGATAAAGATTTTGAGCCAAAGTTGATACATACAAAGTTTGGTTTTGGATTTTATTTCAGCGAAAAAGAAATGTAACGATGAATATAAAAACAAGATTATCTTTTCAGTTCACTCTTATTGTCGCTGGAATCTTATTGTTTTTTTCGGTACTTGTTTATTATTTTTCTTATACCAGTCAACTTGCTAAGTTCAGGGAAAACCTTCTTGATAGTGCAAAGAATACCGCTATTTTATTAATTAACGTTGTTGAGGTCGATTCGTCTTTACTGAAGAAAATCCACCAATCAACAATTTCATGGGAAAAAGAAGAGATTGCATTAACTGATTCTGCTTTCAATCTGGTTTACGGTAACAATATTCAATATCTTTCAGATAATGTAATGCGAATAAATGCTGATAATGGCAATATAAATTTCTTTTCTATAGGAGAAAAAGATGGGGTCTGTTATAAGCACAACTTTAATAGTCTGACATATAATGTGTTTGTTATGGCTTTCGATAATACCCGCACTGAAAATTTATCAGAACTTCGAAAAATTCTTCTATGGAGTATTCTTTTCAGCGTTTGGTTATCAGTGTTTCTATCGTATTTCTTCTCCAAGAAGGCAATTCAACCAATTTCACGGATAATAAAGAGCGTTAAGAATATTAATTCTTTAAGACTAAGTACTCGGCTTAATGAAGGAAATCGGAAAGATGAAATAGACCGATTGGCAATAACATTTAACGAAATGCTGACCAATCTTGAAATTGCATTTAAAAATCAAGAAGATTTTGTATCAAATGCATCTCATGAATTGCGTACACCACTAACAGTGATGATTGGAGAGAGCGATTATTTATTGAGCCGTGAACGAAAGGAAAAAGAATATATCGATCATATTTCAGGATTAGTCACCGACCTTAAAAAACTTAATGCATTACTTAACAGCCTGCTTGAATTAGCACAAATTAACAGAGATAAAAACATTTCATTATCAAACGTTCGGATTGATGAGATAATTTTTAGTGCCATTCAACAAGTAAAAATTAAATATCAAGGGCGAAAAATTATACCAAAAATACAATATCCTGAAAATGGGAACGACCTTCTTATTCATGGTAATTCTGGTTTACTTGAAATTGCTTTTAAAAACCTGCTTGACAATGCTTGTAAATTTTCAAATGAAGATGTAGGTGTAGAATTTTTAATAACCGAAAAAACTATAAATATCATTATTTTGGATAAGGGTGTTGGGATTCCATCTAATGAAATAAATAGTATTTACAGACCATTTAAAAGAGCATCCAATGTGAAATTTATTGGTGGATTTGGAATCGGTCTTTCCTTAGTTGCTAAAATAATTGAACTTCATGAAGCAGAATTAAATGTTATTAGTAAAGAATCTGAAGGAACTCGCTTTGAGTTACTATTTAAAAGATTGAATTAGTATGGATGCAAACAATATCATGCTTGTATTCTTTCTTTTCTTAATAATTGCATCACTTTATTCTTCGGCGGGTTATTCTTCAGTTAACGACTTCAATATTAGTCCATAATCTATTGATATTCACCTGCATAAAAAATTTGAAATACACCCCCTCATTAGATACAATATCGGATGTCGCACTAGAGGTGGAGGTACCTTTCCTCAACAGGGAGAGATCTCCCCTGGTCATAATGGAGTGTTATTTCTCGATGAACTTCCGGAATTCAAACGGACAGTACGGAAGTTATGCGGCAGCCTCTGGAAGACAGAGTCATTACAATTTCTAGGGCAAAATCGACTGTTGA
>DATCHE010000057.1:0-8108 GCA_036508535.1 Bacteroidales bacterium
ATTGCGTTGATTATCGAGCGACATGGAGCTTGTTTGTCCAAGGGCATCTTCCCCATCGAACATCCATCCATCAGCTCCTGATAACAAAGCATAAGCGACATTCCTGATACTGCTTTCAATAGGGGCACCCGGCTTTGCCGCAGGACCGGTACCCTGAATCCATTGCCTTTGAAGATCATCCGGTATTATTGCACCTATAAACTTTCCATCACGGGCATCTTTTACTTTTATCCCGGTTCTGGCAATTAAACTGTCGGGGTTTAAAAAGCCTATCCTTTTCTTAAGCTGCTGACGCTCTGTTCTTCTTTTAATCCGCAGGGCCATAACCTCTTTAATTTCGCTGTTAAAGTGTTCCATTGAAGAAAGTGCAGAGAGCACTTCGGGAGTGTAGACATCGCTATAAGCTTCTTGCAGGTTTTGCCGGATATTTATTTTTTTAGGTACCATTGTTAACTCTTTTGAATTTAAATATATAATCTCCTTTAAAGTCCATAACCGGGAATAAATTTGCGTTTATTAATTACATCGGACAATTGATTAATGATTAATTATTATAAAAACGCCGGATATGAAAAGAATTCTTTCTGGTCAATCCGGCGTAGCTAATAATTTCTTTCTTTTATTTAACTGAAAATCTGTAGATAGTCTTCGATTTGAATGTTTCTCCCGGGTTAAGAACAGTTGTCGGGAAACTCGCCTGATTCGGGCTATCGGGATAATGTTGGGTTTCCAGGCATAATCCTGATCTGAATTTGAATGGTTTTCCGCCATGCCCAATTAAGGTTCCGTCAAGAAAATTTCCAGAATAAAACTGTACCCCGGGCTGATCTGTAATAACCTCAAGTACTCGTCCGGTAGTAGGATCATAAACGGTTGCCGCGACATCATTTATGTTGTTTAACACATAATTATGGTCGTAGCCTTTTCCAAGAGTAAGCTGATCATATGGCTGAGTAATTCTTTCACCAATAGTATGAGCTGTTGTAAAATCAAATGGTGTTCCTTCTACCGGGCGTAATTCACCTGTTGGGATAAGAGTTGAGTCAACTGGAGTGAATTTTGAAGCATTTATTGTAAGTTGGTGATCAAGAATATCTCCATTACCGGCTCCATGCAGATTAAAATATGCATGATTGGTAATATTTAGAACCGTTTTCTTGTCAGTTGTGCATTTATATTCCATTGCGATCTCGTTATTATCATTCCATGTGTAAATGACCTCAATGTCCATATTGCCGGGATATCCTTCTTCCATATCGGGGCTTTTATATGTAAATTTAACAGACGGGAACTCTGCATTTTCAACAATCTCACTATTCCACACAACGCTGTGCCATCCACCGGGACCACCATGCAATGAGTTTGGGACGTTGTTCAGGGCAAGAGTATATTCAGTTCCGTCGAGAGTGAATTTTCCTTTTGCAACCCTGTTAGCATATCTTCCAACAATAGCTCCGATAAAATGATCTCCTTTAATCATACCATCAAATGTGTCGAAACCAAATGTTACATTGTCCTTCTTTCCTGCCTTGTCTGGTACCTCTATCCACGTTATCCTGGCTCCGAAATCAGTCAGCTTTAGTACGTTACCTTCCTTATTAGTAAGGGTATATAGGGATACTTCTTTCCCTTTATAAGATCCAAAAGTTTCTTTTTTAACCTTATCATTTTTTTTCGCAGTCATATTGCATGATGAAAACGCAAATACCATAGCCACCAGAGCTAAAGTAAATAATCGATTTTTATACATTTTCCTAAGTTTAATTTTTGTCATATTACAATAAATATTTCTTCACAGATTAACTGATAAGTTAAAGTCAGAGTAACCTTAAAGTATAAGTAAATGAAGTTGGTGCAGCATAAACAACATATTGAGGCAGTGGTCGCGGCCCGCAACCTGCTGTACCAACCCCGAGAGTCAGATGACTAATACAAAATACCGTAGAGCTGCTTTGAGGGAGATCGATCCTGTATTCAACTTTATCCATTTCCTCGTCGCTATAAGGAAGCATCGATACCTGTAGAAGAGTACTGTCCGATTGTGCCATAATGCCATTACCAGATGCTGTAGTCACTTTCGCCCATCTTACATCTTCGTGGTTTCCGCAATCCATAGGCTTCTCATATGGAGTAAGTTGTTCTTTGACACTACTTTTATAAATACCTACATCGAATCCGCGCTTCCGGTCGGCATAGTTTTCCATTGGCCCTCGGCCAAAATAAGAAACCTGGTCATACTGTTTATTCATGAACATCCTGACTCCGACCCTTGCTACTACCTGTTTTTGATCGCTTGAATTAAAAGTGTTTTCAGACTTTATCGATCCATCACCGGAAATTGTATAAATAACATCGTGGTTAACAGTAAAGTTATTTTTTCCTTCTGCAAGAAGTCTTACTGTAATTGTTACTGACGAAGGTGTTTTTTGCTCGGCAGCAATAGCTTGTGTTGTCCATTTCAATTCCCGGAGTCCTGAAGTTACCCAGCTTCTGTCGGCCCATATATCGTCGTTACGATGCGGTGCACGCCACAAATGAAGCCTCGGCCCTCCATCCTTGTTGAGCACGTTAACTCCGTTTTTTTCAAGTGAGGAGAATGTTCCTGAAGTTTTATCGAATACTACAGTAAAGCCTGACCCTTTAACAGTAATTTCCTTTTCTCCGGGAATAAGAGTTACAGGATTAAGCTCTATAGCTGGTCTTATGGCAAGTGCCTCAACAGGAAGTTTGAACTGTTCTGAAACAAGTTCAAATCCTTTTTTTGCCCATACCTGATCGTTAGCCAGAGCAAAAGATACACGTAGAAAGTATTCGGCTCCATCATTTGTTTTTGTAACCTTATATGGAATTGATATAACGGCTTCCTTCCCAGGAGAGATAACGGGCAGTTTCAGATCACCACGTGAAATTTCCGTACCATTTTCCGATAAAGTCCAAACACCTGTAAAACCATTAAGATTTATGAACTGGTATTTATTCTGAATCAGAAACTGACCTTTTGACAGATCTTCAGGTGACACCTTGATCCATTGATAAACTTTTTTCATCTCAGGATAATGTGGTTTCAGCGAGCGATCTGATGCAACTACTCCTTTATGAATAAAGTAATGATCATTGGGAAATTCACCAAACCCTCCACCATAGGCTATTATAGAATGGTTCGGATCGCGCTTGTTATATATACCCTGATCCTGCCATTCCCATATTGCACCACCTAACAGCTCGGGATATTTATCAAAAAGATCATTGTATTCACCAATTGCACCCATCGAATTGAACATTGCATGAGCGTATTCACAAAGAAAATAGGGTTTATTGTAAGATGTGTCGTTGGCAATTCGCTCAACTTCTGTTAATTGGGGATACATACGACTGTCCAGATCTGCAGGATTTGTCTTACCTATACCAAATCCCTCATAGTGGAATGGTCTGGAACTGTCAATAATTCTTAAGGTACTTAAAGCAGCCCTGAAATTCGATCCGCCTTTTCCATTCTCATTACCCAGTGACCATATAATAATTGAGGGATGATTTTTAAAATTTTCGACATTTGCCACATTCCTGTCGATTATTGCAGCTTTCATTCTTGGCTCTTCATCAAACCTGCCCATAAGACCATGACACTCAACATTTGCCTCTGCTACCAGGAAGATACCATATTCGTCGCAAAGTTCATACCAGCGCGGATCGTCGGAATAATGTGATGTACGCACCAGGTTGCAGTTCCCCTGTTTAATCAGTTCAAGATCGCGTACCATCTGAGCCTCAGTAATTGCGTGACCAACATCAGGCCAGTTCTCGTGGCGATTTACGCCTTTCAATTTTACCGGAGTTCCATTCACAAGAAAGAGTCTTCCTTTTATTTCTATTTTTCTGAAACCTGTTCTGGCAGAAAGTGTTTCCACTATCTTTTTACCGTTTGTTAATGTCAGAACCGTTGTATATAATCTTGGCGTTTCAGCTGTCCATTTTTCAGGATTTGTTATCTGAAAGGTCAATTTTACATTGGTTTCGCTACCAGGCTGTAAATCAGGTATATCATTTTCAGCATTTGATGTCGCAACAGCCGTGGTACCGTCATACAGGGTAGCTGAGATTTTAGTTGACTTCACCGCTTTGGTTCCATAATTCTTAACTTTCGCTATTACTTCAACTGTTGCATTGCGGTACTGATCGTCAAGGTCAGTTTTAATAAAGAAATCGCGAATATGCTGCAGAGGAGCGCTCCAAACAGTTACATTACGGAAAATACCGCTGAGCCTCCACATATCCTGATCTTCCAGGTAAGTACCGGAAGTAAATCTGTAAACTTCAGCTGCCACCATGTTCTTACCTGGTTTCACATACTTTGTAATATCAAATTCGGCAGCATTACGGCTGTTAACACTATACCCAACCTTCTCTCCATTGACCCACAGAAAAAATCCAGCGTCGACACCATCGAATGTCAGAAATACCTGACGGCCTTTCCAGTCTGCCGGAATGTCGAAATCGCGACGATAACTTCCAACAGGATTTCGTTCTTCGAAAGCTGTGAAGTTCTTTGGAGGCATGCTCATCACATAAGGAAAATCCTTTCTTATAATATAACCTGCATTTCGATAGTAGGGAGTTCCATAACCAAGAATCTGCCAATTGGATGGAACGGAAATCTCTTTCCACGCAGTTACATCGAATGCCGGCTTATAAAAATCTACAGGTCGCATCTGCGGCCAGTCAACCCAGTTGAATTTCCACAATCCATTAAGACTTTTGCAGAATGTGGAAGCATGCCTGTTAGCGGCAAGAGCTTCATTCAGATTTGCATATGGCATCAAAGTTGCGTGTGACTGCTCTTTATTGATCCCAATAATTTCAGGATTTTCAATTTCAGGAGGTACGGGTGCTCCTCCCAGTGAATCTTTAGGAGATGTGTACTGAGAATAACCTGATATGTTTGTCAATAACAGAGTCGAAATCCCGAAAATAATTGAACGACTACTTTTCATTTTGATTTAAATAAAATTTAAAACCTTTTCAGAGTCTTATCTCCACAATTATAACGATTTTATCCAGATAATTGAAGCGCCGTCCTTATTTTCCGCGCAAGGGTCCGGGGATTAATTAAACATTTTTTTCAATGAGTGAACCAAGTTTCTTATATTTAATAAAAAGCGCATCGTATTTTTTTGCTCTTTCAGGATCGGGGCGGTATTCTTTTTCAAAACCGCCACCCATTGCTTTCTGTGCCGAGGAAATGTCTGTATATACACCCGCTACTACAGCGGCAGCCATAGCTGAACCAAGAGCGCAGGTCTGATCTGATTTCGCAACCCTGATTGGCATATTCAGAACATCTGAAACGATTTGCATCACGAAGGGATTCTTTTTTGCCACGCCTCCGATTGCAATCACTCCATCAATCCGGACACCTTCAGAGATAAAACGCTCATTGATCATCCTTGAACCAAAAGCAGTGGCTTCAACCAGCGCTTTAAAGATCCGGGGAGCATCAGAACCCAATGACAATCCGGTAATAGCGCCTTTAAGCTCCTGATTGGCATCGGGAGTACGTCTGCCGTTCATCCAGTCAAGTGCAACAATAGCTGTTTCTTCAATAGAGAGCGTTTCAGCCTTTTTACTTAATTCTGCTATTATCTTATCTGCCGTTTCCACTCTTATCCTTTCTTTTGTTTTTTCATCAAGCCATGTCATTTCAGATATGACCTCGGTAACGGGCCACATCAAAAGTTTGCTGAACCAGGCATAAATATCCCCAAATGCCGATTGACCTGCCTCGAGTCCAAGCATACCCGGAATGATAGATCCGTCAACCTGTCCGCAAATACCTGCCACAAGTTTATCTCCTGCTTCTGACATGGGAGCAATAAGCATATCGCAGGTGGAAGTACCCATTACTTTAACCAGATAATACGGTTTAATCTCTCCTCCTACAGCACCAAGATGAGCATCAAAAGATCCAACGCCAACCTTAACTGAAGTTGAAAGACCCAGCTTTTTTGCCCATTCCTCAGAAAGAGTTCCTGCAACCACTTCACAGGTATAGGTATCTTTGAAAAGCCTGTCTCTAAGACCTGTGAGCAGAGGATCGAGTTTGGTAAGAAATTTTTCATCAGGTAAACCATTAAAATCGTCGTGCCACATTGCTTTATGCCCTGCTGCACAACGACTTCTCTTAAGCTGCAGTGGATCGGTTTTCCCAATCAGAATTGCCGGTATCCAGTCGCAATGTTCAACCCATGAAAATGCATTCTTTCTCATTTCTTCGCTATTGCGCAGTACATGAAGTACTTTCGCCCAAAACCACTCGGAAGAATAAATACCTCCCTCGAATTTAGTATAGTCTGCTCCTCCCCATGATTTTGCGAGCTCATTGACTTCGGCAGCCTCCTTTACAGCAGTATGGTCTTTCCATAATACAAACATTGCATCAGGGTTACTTGCAAACTCAGGTTTCAGAGAAAGAGGAACTCCCGCTCTGTCAACAGCGACGGGTGTAGACCCGGTGGTATCGACAGTAATACCTACAACGTTTTTAATAACATCTGCAGGTAGTCCTTTTAAAGCATCTTTAACGGATTGCTCAAGACCTTCCACGTAATCGAGAGGGTGTTGGCGAAACTGATTGGTTGAGGGGTCACAATACAGACCCTTCTTCCACCGTGGATATTCAAATACTGATGTCCCTGCTATTTCACCATTACTTGTATCAACAACTACGGAACGAACTGAATCAGTCCCATAATCGATCCCGATTACAAATTTCTTTTCCATAACTTTTATCTTACTGATTTTTATTTTTTCTGACCATAATATGCACCAATTCCATGTTTTCTTTTAAAATGCTTATTGAGAAGCGAATTGCTAATCTGTTCACTTTTTCCAAGCAGGACAGTATAAAAAGCCATTTTGGCAATTTCTTCAAGTGCAACAGCGTTATATACTGCATTATCAGGATCTTTGCCCCAGCAAAAAGGACCATGACTGTTTATCAAAACCGACGGTACAGTCATTGGATCAACAGCTCCAAGCGTCTCAATAATAACCTTGCCGGTATTGGTTTCATAATCTGTAGCTATCTCCTGATCTGTCAATAATCGTGAACAAGGAACCTCTCCGTAAAAATGATCGGCGTGAGTAGTACCAAAGGGAGGAATAGCCCTTCCTGCCTGTGCCCATGATGTTGCATACGACGAATGAGTATGAACGACTCCGCCAATTGTCGGGTACGTCTTATAAAGCATCAGGTGAGTGGCAGCATCGGTTGAAGGTTTAAATTCTCCTTCAATAACCTTTCCATCAGATTCAAGCACAACCATATCTTCCGGCTTCATCGATTCATAACTAACACCAGAGGGTTTGATTACTATCAGACCGCTTTCCTTGTCTCTTCCACTGACATTACCCCATGTATGTATAACAAGGCCATTCTTTACGAGATCAAGATTCGCCCTGAATACTATGTCTTTTAATTTCTCCAACATATTTTCTAACTTTAAGTACTCCAAACTTTAGGCACTTTAGGCACTTTTATTCAGTTTACATCAAGGTTGAAATAGAAACCATTCTGCTTTAGTTTTTCATATCTTTCCTTATCGAATTCGTAATAGTATGCTCCCTTTTTAGATGTCTCCTTCTCCTTCTCATCAAGTTTTTCAAGAATTCCCATGGACAGAATCTTTTTCCTGAAATTTCTCTTATCAATTTCCCGTTGATAAATGGCTTCATACAAATCCTGAAGCTGAACCAGCGTAAATTTCCCGGGAAGCAACTCAAAACCAATCGGTTTTATCTTAACCTGACTCTGCAAATCGGCAAGAGCCTTTTTAACCATATCAGAATGGTCAAAGATCAATTCGGGTAATTTGGAAATTGACCTCCAGTTAGCACCATTCTGCTGTGTAAGCTCATGATTTATATCCTTGATAGTAATAAGTGCAAAATATGCAGTTGAGATTACTCTTGCTCCCGGATCCCTGTCGTTATTACCATAAGAATAAGATTGCTTCATATAAATTATCTCAAGTCCGGTGAGGTTGCGAAGAATTCTGAATGCTGCTTCATCAAGGCTTTCGTTTTCTTCAACGAAACCACCTGCAAGTGACCAT
>DATCHE010000058.1:0-14220 GCA_036508535.1 Bacteroidales bacterium
GCTTCAACCAATAAGACTCCTGGCATAATAGGTTCATCAGGGAAATGACCCTGAAAGAATGATTCATTAAAAGTAACATTTTTAATTCCAACAATTGAAGTCTCGTCAAGAGAAATCACTTTGTCTACAAGTAAAAAAGGGAAACGGTGAGGTAACCTCTTTTTAATTTCTTCAATTGTAAAGACAGGAGGTTGCGACGGATCATAAACAGGGACATCGCGTTTTGAAAGAGCTTTTTTCATCTCCTGCCTCATGATTTTTGCTAATCTTGTATTGGCATAATGGCCGGGTCGTGTTGCAACAACTTTGCCTTTTATGGGATAGCCTACCAATGCCAGGTCGCCCATAATATCCAGCAGTTTATGACGTGCCGGCTCATTTGGGTAACGCAATTCAGTGTTATTCAGTATTCCTGCGGTATGAGTGTTTATTCCGGGACGGTTAAACAGCTTTGCAATCCGGTCAATTTCAGACTGCTCTACTTCTTTTTCAAGGATTACTATAGCGTTATCGAGGTCACCCCCTTTAATCAGTCCCATATTAAAAAGAGGTTCCAATTCATGGAAAAAGACAAATGTCCGGCTTTTACTGATTTTTTCTTCAAAGTCATCAATAGTGTCAAGAATAGAATATTGGTTCCCCAGAATTTTTGAGTTATAATCTATAAGGACATTTACGCTGAAATGGTCATCAGGATAGACAATCAGATCGACCCCGTGCTCTTCATCAGAAAAAGTTATCTTCTGCTTAACAACAAAATAATTTCTCTCTTCTTTCTGCTCAACGATGCCAGCCTCTTTAATTGCCTCTACAAATTTCCATGCCGACCCACCCATTATTGGAGCTTCGGGTCCGTTTAACTCGATAAGGGCATTATCAACACGTAATCCATGTAGTGAAGCAAGAACATGCTCAATTGTTGAAACAGATGCATTGTTGTGCACCAGAGTGGTCCCACGCGAAGTATCCGTTACATGTTCAGCCAATGCATCAATTACCGGCTTCCCGGGAAGGTCTACCCTGCAAAATTTGTAGCCGTGATTTACCGGAGCCGGTTTAAATGTAATAGTTACACTATTTCCGGTATGTAACCCTTTCCCTGTGAGGCTTATCTCTTTTGCAAGCGTCCTTTGTTTTTCACTCATCAATGTCAATTATTAAATTAATTTCAGGGTACAAAAAAAAGAAAAATATTCCGAACTATCCAGAAAATTACCCTCTAAGTGAATTTACAGCAACATATTCTGCGTCCACCAACTTATAAAACTACTTCTTTTTCAGCGATTCTAACTCTTTTTCGAGGATATCGATTTTCTTTGCAAGTTCCGGCAATTTTCTAAACAAAATCGAAGATTTCATAAAATTTTTAATTTCAATGGCCGGAGTACCTATTATAGCACTATTTTCTACTTTAATCTCCGACAAAATACCTGCCTGAGCTCCTATTTTTGTCCCATCTGCAATTTTTATATGGCCGGAAAGGCCAACCTGTCCTCCAAACATACAGTTTTTACCTATTTTTGTTGACCCCGAGATACCGGTTTGTGCAGCCATAACAGTATTTTCTCCAACCTCAACATTATGTCCGATCTGGATCAGATTATCGAGTTTAACTCCTCTGCGGATTATGGTTGACCCCATTGTTGCCCGATCAATGGTCACATTAGCGCCTATTTCAACATTGTCTTCAAGAATAACATTTCCCACCTGCGGGATCTTCAGATATTCGTTTCCGGATTGAGGTGCAAATCCGAATCCATCACTTCCTATAACTGTACCAGCATGAATAATACAATTATTTCCAATAATACACTCATGATAAATCTTCACTCCCGGATTTATAATGCAATTTTGTCCGATTTTTGTATAGTCTCCAATATAAGCCTGAGCAAAAATCTTCGACCCATCACCTACAGAACAGTTTTCACTTATATAAGCAAAGGCTCCTATAAACACATCTTTCCCTATCTTAGCAGAAGCCTCTATTACTGCTGTTGGATGAATACCTGTTTTCTTTGGCCTCGACTGTTCCACCAGTGTCAGCAAAGAAGCAAAAGCCTCATAAGCATTCGGTACCCTAATAAGAGTGGCAGTAATCTTCCCCGATGGAATAAAATCCTTATTTACAAGTACAACAGAAGATTTTGTAGTATATAAATAATGCTCGTATTTTGGGTTTGCAAGGAATGACAGGGCTCCGGCACTCCCTTCCTCTATTTTGGCAACTGTATTTACTTTGATCTCAGGGTTACCTTCTATTTCACCCTTTAAAAATCCGGCAATTGTTGCGGCAGTAAATTCCATGAGTTTTAATTATTAATTTTGGAAATGCTTTGGTTAATAATTCTAGTTTTGGTTTTTATTCCGGCAACCCCCATCCTGCCTTCCCCCACGGGGGAAATAAGAAAGGGGGTCTAGAACAATAATAAGTAATTGAATTTAAATACATTACCTTTTGAAATAAATTTTTTCAGCTATCGGCATTCCTTCGGATAACAAAGAAAATATTTCGTTATTCTTTCCGACAGGAATCTATGATCAAACATGTCAGAAACATTGGATATATCGGCTGTTTTTCCGCTCTTAAGTAATATTTTCACTTCGGGAGCTTCAGGGGTAAATGCAAGATTTGAGATGCTATCTGTAAAAACAAAATAGTCTTCATATTCGGGCTTCACCTTCATTAAACTACCTGCCAGAGCTTTGAGTTCATTTACTCTATTTACAGGAAAAGTCTCATTTTGCAGTTCAATGGCAAAGAGATCCCTGCGATATAATCGGCCTGACAAGTCTGATAGGACTTTATCGGAATGATCAGCCCAGTACTTCGAAGAAACAAGGATATCGGTATCATCGAGTTTTGTAAAATTTGCAGCAATCAGTCCCGGGGTAAAGTTACCATCACCAGTAAGGTCGGCAGAACCAATTTTATTGTATAGAAAGAATCTGAGCGATGGTGTTGCATACAAGTCAACGCCCTCATTTGCAAGTTCTTTCGCACGTTTTAGTACCTTTACAAGCAGACTTTCAGCTGAGAGCACCGTTTTATGCATATAAACCTGCCAATACATAAGTCTTCGCGCAACAAGAAACTTTTCGAGTGAATATATTCCCTTTTCATCGATTACCAGACTGTCATCGACAACATTTAGCATCCTTATTATCCTGTCTGATCCTACGGCTCCCTCAATAACCCCGGTAAAGAAACTATCCCTGTTCAGGTAATCGAGCCGATCCATGTCAATCTGGCCTGATACCATTTCATGTAAAAATTTTCGTGGATAGCTGCCTTTGAAAATTTCAATTGCCAAATCAAGTTTTCCATTGTATTTCTCATTTAGCTTATTCATGAGAAGAAGCGAAAGATCTTCGTGGGTTATACCACTGATAATTGAATTTTCAAGTGCATGCGAAAATGGCCCGTGTCCGACATCGTGAAGCAGAATTGCAATAAAAGTTGACTCTTCTTCCTCCGGTGAAATTACAACTCCCTTGCTTCTGAGAGTGCTAATAGCCATTTCCATCAGGTGAAGTGATCCGAGTCCATGCTGAAACCTGCTATGGTTGGCACCGGGATAAACAAAACTCGTTAATCCCAGCTGCTTAATATTTCTTAGTCTCTGAAACCAGGGATGTTCAATAAGATCAAAAACAAAATCACCGGGTATGTTTATAAATCCATATACCGGATCGTTGATTATTTTTCTTTTATTTATCAGATACACCTTCAGGAAGCTTTTAGTTTACAAAAATAGGAATTAGTTTTAGAATGCAATAATCGTTGTGCTGCTACTGAGTTTAATAACCATTCTTTATTTTTTCTGATTAAAAACAATCCATTTTCGACTTTTTTTTGAATAAATTTTAAATTATTGCAACAATTGGAATAAAATCCGTCCTTAACATGTCTTTTATAGGACAATTAATTCATCCGGTTCGAAAAAACATTCAATCTTTATGAAAATTGAAATCCAGGACCTGAATCAAATATATCCCAACGGAAATCACGCACTAAAGAATATCAACCTTGAATTTGGCACAGGAATGTTCGGGCTGCTTGGGCCTAACGGAGCAGGCAAATCAAGTCTTATGCGAATTTTGGTAACTCTGATGAAACCATCATCAGGGATAGTAAAGGTAAACGGGATAGATATTCAGAAAAACAGAAAAGAGCTTAGAAGCATGCTTGGTTATCTTCCCCAGGATTTCCGGTTTTTTACAGCGCTAAAGACATGGGAATTTCTCGATTATGCCGGATCGCTGGCCGGACTAAAAAGCAGGAAAGAAAGAATGGCGGAGGTTGACCGGTTACTCGATCAGGTTGGTCTGCTTGAAGCACGCGACAGACAGGCAAACAAATTATCGGGTGGCATGAAACGCCGGCTTGGAATTGCACAGGCCTTAATAGGTAATCCAAAAATAATAATAGTAGATGAACCTACTACAGGCCTCGATCCTGATGAGAGGATAAAATTCAGAAATGTACTTTCACAACTAAGCCAGAACGAAGTAATAATTATCCTGTCAACTCATATTGTAGGTGACATTTCTTCAACCTGTCAGGGAATGGCTCTGCTGAACAAGGGAGAATTGGTTTACTATGGCTCCCCCGAGAATCTTGTAAAACATGCTGAAGGACATGTTTTCAAACTTATTCTGACTCCTCTTGAGTATGAAACGGTGAAAGAGACTTATAATGTAATTTCTACAATACCAAATGAAACAGGTTGGGAAGTTCAGGTTGTTTCTGATCATATTCCCGAATTTAATGCAGTAAGTGTTACTCCAAATATTGAACATGCCTACGTATATTATATGGAACATAAATTACAAACCTCTTTACTTGATTGACGTTAAAAAAAGCCAATGATCTTTCTCCATAACATCAGAACAGTCGCCCGCTATGAGGCAAAGACTCTCAGACGGAGCTGGTTTTTCCGACTTTTCTCAATGGGTTCCGTGTTTATATTCACAATAATTAATATTGGAGTGTTTTCGCCTGTCGGAAATGAATCATGGGAAATAGTATCAATATCTTCAACTCTACCTCTGATAAATCTTTACATGCTTAATATTGCTCAGGCAATTGTTGTGATATTCCTTGCGGCCGATTTTCTTAAACGCGACAAAAAACTGGATACCAATGAAGTACTCTACACCCGGTCGATGTCAAATTTTGAATATATTATTGGCAAATCATGGGGAATCCTTAGGTTGTTCCTTAGCCTGAACTTAATAATTCTTGCTATTTGCCTGGTAGTTAATATCATTTCAAAAAGTGCCTCGGTAGATATCGCAGCTTACTTCTATTACCTTTTGATTATCAGTATCCCAACGTTAGTCTTCAGTCTTGGCCTGGCTTTCACCCTTATGTCTTTAATAAAAAACCAGGCGATAACGTTTCTTATCCTTCTGGCTTATGCAGCGGTTAATGTATTCTACATATATTTCCGTGCCGGAAACATATTCGATTATATGGCTTTCGGTTTACCGGTTTTCAAGTCAGGAATAGTCGGGTTTGATAATTTAAGCGAAATAATAAATCAAAGACTTATTTACTTTTTGGCAGGTCTTGCCCTGATAATGTCAACAATATTACTCTTTAAGCGATTGCCACAATCTAAATTGCACAGAATACTCACTGTAATATTTCTGTTCGTTTGTCTGGGCGGATCAATAATCTGTGCATTTAATACTTACAATACGTACAATAATGGAGTCGTTGAGAAACGAATGGTTATAGAAACAAACAAAGTATATGAAAATAAGATTTTCGCTACTGTAACTAATGCTTCAATTGAATTTACTCATAACGGAAATTCATTTGATGCAAAGGCTGCTTTGATAATTTCAAATGACAATAATGATCCTATAAATAAATATTATTTTTCTCTTAATCCTTCACTTACTGTTACAAAAATCTCATCCGGCGGAAGAGATCTGAACTTTAAAAGAATAAATCATATTATTGAAATAACTCCTGAAAAGTCGCTTAATGCGGGCGACAGTACTAACATCGATTTCGTCTATTCAGGAAGTATCAACGAATCATTTTGTTATCCGAATTATAGTGATAACATTAAGGAAAATCCATATAAAATATCAATGGTTGATGTGAATAAGAGACAGGCCTTTCTTACAAAAGACTATGTATTGCTTACTCCTGAAACTCACTGGTATCCTGTGGCCGGTCTTAACTATTACCCTTCTAATCCTGCCCAGATAAAAATTGATTTTACGAACTACTCACTGAAAGTAAAGACAAAAAATAATCTTGTAGCTGTCTCGCAAGGGTCTATGAGTCAAGAGAATGGATTCTACATATTCAAACCGAAATTACCGCTTACCGGTCTCACTCTTGCTATAGGAAACTATCAGACCGACAAAATTAAAATAGGCTCTGTAGAATATATGTCTTATCATTTCCCGGGAAGTGACTATTACAAGAAAGATCTCGAAGCAATAAAAGACACTCTCCCTCTTCTTATTTCCGGTCTGATGAGAGATCTTGAATCAAATTTTTCCACAAAATATCCTTTCGGGGATCTTAGTTTTGTAGAAGTACCTGTGCAATTCTATTCTTTCCCAAGAGAAAGCACTCAAACGCGTGCAGAAGTTCAGCCATCAATGGTTCTCCTTCCCGAAAGACTTTCTACTCTGAACCAGGCCGGGTTTTATAAGCAATTCAAGCAGCAAAAGAAAAGGATGATTACCAGTGGACAGATTATTTCAGACAAGGATCTGCAAATCAGGATTTTCAATACTTTCATGAGAAGCACTTTTATTACCGGGGAGAATTTCAGAATGGTAAACGGGGTGGCGGCCAACGAACCAACGAGATATCTTCTTGGTCCGAGTTTCTACTTTTTCAAGAACAATTTTTACTCTTCGGAATATCCGGTTATAAATGCTGTATTTGAAGTTCATCTTCAAAAAGTAAATTCTCCCGGAAGAGCAGGTATGCAAACAATGAGTGGCGACCTTTCTGAGAATGACATGGCCAATCTCATTCTGAAGAATCAAAGTTTTAAGGACCTGCTTGCAAAAAATCCTGGGGGCGACACTTTAAAAACAGTATTGACTGTCAAAGGTGACTATTTCTTTAACCTGATCAGGTCTAAAGCAGGGATTGAAGAATTTAAGGTTTGGTTTATTAAATACATTGATGATCATAAGTTTAAGAGAGTAAATATTAAAACATTCAACAACGATATTTTTAATACATTCGGGTTTGAATGTTATCCTTATTTGTCGGAGTGGTTCAACAGGAAGGAACTACCCGGATTCTTGTTTTCAGATTTACAGGCAACTGAAATTATAATAAATGAAAGATTGAGATATCAGGTCACTTTTGTCGCATCCAACCAGGAGGCAGCGGGCGGACTGTTTAATATCTCGTTTCGCTCCGGAGGTGCTCCAGGAGCCCGCGGAGGAGCAGGTGGTGGTGGTGGTGGGCGTGCCGGAGGCGGAGGCGGAGGTTTCGCAGGTGGCGGAGGCGGAGGTCGCGCACAGATTTCACTTCAGGGCCGGGGCATGGAAGCTGCCGATATTACTAAAATAGTTTACTTAGGCCCTCATGAAACAAAAAGAATAGGAATTATTCAGGATGCTCAGCCCAGAAGCCTAATGATAAATACTCTCATTTCAAAAAACATTCCCGGGGAAATAACTCTTCCAATTGATAAAATTAGTAAGTCGGATGTTGCCATAAAAGCATTCTCCGGAGAAGAACTTCTTGCATCCTATTCAGCCTCTTCTGATTCCAGTGAATTAATAGTCGATAATGAGGATCCGGGGTTCAAAAGAAGCACTCAGAACACCGGAAACAGACTGAAAAAGATTCTTGGAATTCAAAATAAAAGTGGAGATACCTATCAGCAAATAAGCCTGATGAGGATTCCTACATTCTGGCAACCAATTGTTCAAACAATATACTTTGGAAAATATATCCGGTCAGCTGTTTATACCAGAGCCGGCACCGGCGATAAAATTCTGACATGGACTACTGTAATCCCGGAACCAGGTTATTACGATGTCTTCACATATATTGGTAAAACTGCCGACAGGATGGTGGTAATCGGCGGAGGCGCCGGAAGACAAGGCGGAGGACAAGGCGGCGGTGGCGGCGGGAGACAAGGTGGTGGCGGACAAGGTGGTGGCGGACAAGGTGCTGGGGGACAAGGTGGTGGTGGTGGAAGATCAGGAGGCGGAACGCAAGGACAAGGAGGCCAGGGAAGAGGCGGATTAGGACAACCTGCCGAACCTTATAAGGAATTCCATTACAGCATTTATCACGATGGCGGAATTGAGAATGTGAATCTCGATTATACTATGGCTGATAACGGCTGGAACAAACTGGGAACCTATTACCTCAAAGCCGACACTGCAAAAGTGGTTCTTTCAAATCTCTCAACCGGAAGAGCAGTCATAGGGGATGCGATAAAATGGGTAAGGCAGAAGCAGTAAGAAGTAGGTAGAAAACAGTAGAGACGCAAAATTTTGCGTCTCAGTAATCGGTAATCAGTAATCGGTAAAAAAATATAAGGATTTAAAATATAAAAGAATGAAAAAACAATTCAAAAGAAAAACCTGCATTCTTCTACTGACTGTCTTGTTGATGAATCTATTTCCTTTAAGCGGATTCTCTCAAACCGGACTTACCCTCGAACAGGCTTTAATCCAGGCCCAAACAAATAGTCCGACTATTTTAAAGACAAAGCTTAACCTAATAAAAAGCCAGGAGAATCTTAATGCACAGAGAGCTGCATTAAAATCAAACTTTTCATTGTCGATCAATCCGGTAAGCTACTCCCAAAACAGGGCTTATAACAGCAATACCGGGTTTAACACAACAAAGCAACTTCAAAGCGCTGGGCAATTTACAATTTCGCAACCTGTACTTCCTACAGATGCAACAATTTCGGTTAGTAATAATTTTAGCTATACTAATATCCTCCAAAATGAACAATTCCCTACTGCAACTGGAATAAAATTTAATAACGATCTTTCGCTTAGTATAAACCAACCATTGTTCACGTATAACAGGACCAAACTCACTCTCAAGGAACTACAACTATCGCTGGAAAATGCTCAGCTAAATTATGCAATTCAGCTTCTTTCACTTGAGAAAAGTGTTACGCAGGCGTTTTATTCAGTTTACCAGCAGCAACAGAGTCTGGATATTTCAAAACAGGCCTATGAGAATATGCAGAAGAGCTACGAAATATCGAAGAATAAAGTTAATGCAGGTATTTCATCACAGTCCGAAATGTTTCAGGCCGAGTTAAACCTGGCAACAACCAGGTCGGATTATGAAAATAAACTGGTTTCGTTTGAAAACGCAAAAGATGACTTTAAGGATCTTGTAGGGATGGACCTTTATAGTGATATTATGGTAATACCAAACATTTCGGTTGATACAACTGCAATTATTGATATCGCTTTTGCCATTGACCAGGGACTCACAAACAGAATGGAGTTGAGACAACGGGAGATATCCATTGAAACAGCGTATGATAATCTCATCCAGACCAAAGCGCTAAATGAATTTAAAGGGAACCTCGGACTTTCTTTTGGGATTAACGGTAATAATTCAACACTTAAGGATATTTATTCTGATCCAAAAAACAATGAAAATATCGCATTATCATTTCAGATTCCTCTATGGGACTGGGGAGAAAAAAAGTCGAGGATAAAGTCAAGCGAGGCGTCTATTGAGTCGAGCAAAATTGATCTGTCAGTTCAACAGAATGATATAATACTAAGTGTTAGACAGAGCTACAGAAGCCTGAATAATCTTCAAAACCAGATAGGGATAGCTCTTAAGTCTGTAAATAATGCACAATTAACCTATGACCTGAATCTTGAAAAGTATAAAAACGGTACCCTGACCGGTATGGACCTGAATATTTATCAGAACCAGCTATCGCAGAACAAACTTACATACACAAATTCAATAATTTCTTACAAACTTGAGCTCCTTAACCTCAAAATACAAACGCTTTACGACTTTGAAAAGAAAGAAGCTGTTATTCCAACCAAGACCTTAAAATATTAAATATTAATAATATATGAAAAAAAGTTTAATTTTAATACTAGCAACTGTTTTTGCAGCTGTCAGCTGTAAAACCACGACACAGAATCTTAACGCTGATGTTGAAATTCCGGTTTCAGTACAAACTACCTCTCTCAAATCAATTGAAGAATATGTTAATACATCCGGAACAGCGTTCCCAATAGGTGAAATCGATGTAAAATCTGAGATCACAGCAAATTATTTTCTTGAAAAAAATCCACGGACAGGAAAACAATGGCAGTTGAATGATAAAGTAAATGCCGGTGACCTCATCGCCAGGTTAGAAGACAAGGAATATGTTAATTCTGTTAAACTTGTAACTAACGAGCTTAACCTGGAACTTACCGCGAGCCAACTCAAACAGCAGGAGTCGTTATATGAAAAGGGAGGGATTACACTTACAGACCTGAAAACAGCAAGTATTAATAACGAGAATGCTAAAACAGCAGTGGAAAATGCAAAGCTTTCTATGTCAAAAACAAAGATAACAGCTCCCATCAATGGCGTTATTGTCGATCTGATATATTATACACAAGGAACCCGGGTAAACTCAGGTTCAGAGATCGTCAAGATAATGGATTACGAGAAGATGTATATGGATGTCCAACTACCTGAGAAATACATTTCAACAATACAACCAGGCCAGATAGTTAAATTAACAAATTACACTATTCCGAAAGACACAATAATTGGAAATATAACCCAGCTTTCGCCTGCTATTAATGCTGATACGAGAACCTTCAAGGGAAATATACTCATCAATAATACAAAATACCTGTTAAGACCAGGCATGTTCGTTAAAGCCGATATCGTAACGGTACATAAAGACTCTGTAATAGTAATACCCAAGAGCATGATTCTTTCGCGTCAAAGAGGAAAAACCATCTTCATCATCGATCGCGACGGCACAGCTTCAGAGAGAATAATTCAGACAGGTCTTGAAAACCTGAATGATGTGGAAGTAACAAGTGGTCTGGTAAAAAATGACCGTGTGGTAACTGCTGGTTTTGAAACACTCAGCAACAGGTCGAAGGTCAAAATCCTTAAATAGAAATTATGAACAGGATTGCTCAATTTGCTGTAAAATATCCGGTTACAGTCTTAATGTTTGTACTCGGCGTGGTCCTCCTTGGGTTTATTTCTCTGGGAAAACTGGGAACTGATCTCTTCCCGAACCTGAACAATCCGAAGATATATGTTGAACTCACTGCCGGAGAAAAACCTCCTGAAGAAATTGAGAAAAACTATGTCGATCAGATTGAATCTCTTTCCATGCGGCAGAATGATGTTATTCAGGTATCATCTGTGTCAAAGATAGGTTCAGCCCTAATAACAGTCGAATATAGCTGGAACAAGGATATGGACGAAGCATTTCTCGACCTTCAGAAGGCTTTAAACTCCTTTAGTCAGAACTCAACCCTTACCGCATTCAATATTTCTCAATACGATCCGAATGCTTCTCCTGTAATGATTGTCGGATTAAAGAACAAGGAGATTTCTGACATGGATGAGTTAAGGAAAGTTGCCGAAAACTATATCCGTAATGAACTCGTCAGAATTGAAGGAATAGCAGATGTAAAACTAACCGGACAGGAAGAGAGTGAAGTTGTAATTGAAACAAATAAATATATTCTTGAATCTTTCGGATTAAGCTCTGATGCAGTTGCAACACAGATAACAAATTATAATAAAAATGTATCCGGGGGTTCTATAACAGAACTGGGACTTAAATATACTGTAAAAGGGGTAAGTGTACTTGCCAATTTAAAAGATCTTGAAAACATCATTGTGGGGTTCAAAACAGGAACTTCAACCACTGCAACCAGCACTGCTCAGGGAACATCGACTGCTACAACGGAAAAAATTCCGGTTTATCTTCGTGATATAGCCGTAATCAAATTTAAAAATAAGGATCCGGAGAACATTGTCACAATAAATGGTGAACGCTGTATTGGCTTATCAATATACAAAGAGCCAAAATTTAACACGGTTGCAGCTGTAGATAATATTACTAATGAGTTGGATATTCTTGCCAGAGCTCTTCCGGGTTACGAATTCACTGTTGTAAAAGATCAGGGAAAATATATCGATAGTGCCATTAAAGAGGTTAAGAATTCGGGGCTCATTGGAATCTTCCTGGCAATGATAGTCCTTTATGTTTTCCTGCGCAGGATAGGTTCCACGTTGGTAGTTAGTGCTGCAATCCCGATTTCCATAATTGCAACATTCAACCTGATGTACTTCAACCATCTTACTTTAAATATTATGACGTTGGGCGGACTTGCGCTCGGGGCAGGAAGACTGGTTGATGATGCAATTGTTGTCCTTGAGAATATCTCACGAAACAGAGATGAAGGGATGCCACTGCGCGAAGCAGTAATTGTAGGTACCGGCCAGGTTGGAGGAGCTATAACAGCATCTACCATTACAACAATAGTCGTCTTCCTTCCAATTGTTTATCTGAGGGGAGCTTCCGGTGAAATGTTTAAAGATCAGGCATGGACAGTAGCTTTTGCACTTATCTCATCATTATTTGTGGCAATGCTCGTCATTCCAATGCTGGTTAGCGTTTTTTTCAAAGAGAAGAAAGCACTATCCGTTCAGGTAAGCAGCCCGATGCAATTCCGCTGGTATCCAAAGTTCCTTTCAAAAGTCATAGAGAAGAGAGTACTCGTAATAATTCTGTCAATAGTATTTATGGGGTTAACAGCTCTTCTTGTACCAAAACTGGGAAGTGAGTATATGCCAAAATCCGCTTCCTCTGAATTCACTCTCGAATTGAAACTGCCTGAAGGTACTAATCTTGCCCGTACTCAAAGCACGATCCAAAAAATAGAGGGAACTATTAATGAGCTTCTGGGCGATAAAATAAGAATGATTTATAGTCTGGCAGGAGGAGAAATCAGTTCTACAACCACACAAACTGCAACTACAAACAATGAGAACTACGGAAATATCAAAGTATTCCTGAAAAGCCAATATGCCACATATACGGAGGAAGCTATCACAATGGTGGATAAATTCCTTAAAACCATACCGGAAATTGATGTCAGTTTTTCTCAGGAAGAAACTGCATTGCAGTCTACCCTGGGAACAACTGAAGCTCCGTTTGTTGTGGAGGTGAAAGGGAAAGAATTTTCTGAGATTGAAAAGATAATCATTGAATCTAAAGTTGCACTTCAGAATAATCCAGGTCTCTATAACATCACAACTTCCCTCGACCAGGGCACACCTGAAGTTGAAGTAGCAGTCGACAGATTCAAAACCAGCTATTATAATGTGTCGGTAGATAATGTTATCAACCAGATAAAAAGCAATCTGTCAGGCGCTTCCGCAGGTACTCTCGAAAAGGATGGCGAAATGAAGGATATTACCATAAAACTGGGAGATCTTTCACTACATCAGCT
The DNA here is from genome assembly GCA_036508535.1 of Bacteroidales bacterium. Classification (GTDB taxonomy): domain Bacteria; phylum Bacteroidota; class Bacteroidia; order Bacteroidales; family VadinHA17; genus LD21. Next base: position 13,483 of record DATCHE010000058.1, read on the forward strand.
TGAAGATCTGTTAATTACTGCAGGATCGATAAAAGTCCCGCTGAGTTCATTAGCTACAATCAAAACAGTAGTAGCGCCGAGGGAAATTTCACGACGCGACCAAAGTCGCACGAGCTATATTTACGCTATGATCAATAAATCAAAACCCTTTGACAAAGTAGTAAAAGAGGCAGGAGATTCTCTGAAATTAATTGCACTACCTGCTAACTACCGGATTGATATAACAGGTGAAGAACTAAAGAGGAAAGAATCTATGTCGAACCTGACATTTGCATTGATCCTCTCAATTATTCTGGTATTTATGGTTCTCGCATCTGAATTTGAATCGATTATTCAGCCTTTTGTTATTCTATTAACAATACCCCTTGCACTTGTTGGTACTATATTTACATTCTTCATATTCGGAAAAACCCTCAATATGATGGCATACATAGGCATAATAATGCTGGGAGGGATTGCCGTAAGTAATGCGATAATACTAATTGATCGTATAAATCAGTTACGTCTCACAGGGTTGAGTAAAAAGGACTCTATAATAACGGCAGGATCACAGAGAATCAGACCAATTTTAATGACAAGTCTTACAACAATTTTTGCACTTGTGCCTCTTACAATAGGTATCGGCGAAAGTGCATCACTCAGATCTCCTATGGCGCTCGCAGTTATTGGTGGTTTGGTTTCATCTACTATTCTTACTCTTATAGTTATACCCTGTGTGTATTGGGTTTTTGACTCCTT
>DATCHE010000059.1:0-28323 GCA_036508535.1 Bacteroidales bacterium
ACTACATCAACGGGCGAGGTAAGAAATGTTTTTTCAAGTCCTACACAAACACTCAATATGTTTGATATAAAGGCTGTTACTTTGAATCAGGGAAACAGTACTTCTGATTATACTGTGAAGAATGGGTTTGATGAGCTTATCATAATCAAGGAAGGATCAGCTGAGATCAGCATCAATACTGAAAGTAAAATATTGGGTGAAGGTAGTGTTGTCGTTGCTTCGCAGGGGGATAAAGTTAAAATCAGGAACTTACAGAATGCTAAAACTACTTTCTATATATTCCTGTTTAATCCCAAAACTCCTGCAGTACCAAATCAACCTGGTGTTAAAGTAGTTCCCGTATTTAAAGATTGGAAAGAACTTGAATTCAAACCTTCTGCAGTTGGTGGAAGGCGTGACATTATGAAGCAGTCAACCTCGGCATTGAAAGAGCTTGAGATGCATACTACTACTCTTAATGAAGGTGTTACAAGCCATAACCCGCATTCACATGCTGATGAGGAGATAATTCTTGTACGTTTCGGATTTGTTGAAGAGACAATAAATGGTAAACCCTATAAGCTTGGGCCTGGCTCTGTTATATTCCTGAGTAACAATGATAACCATGGAATCAGGAATGCCGGAGCAGGCAAATGTGAATATTATGCTATAAGGTGGTTAACCCATACTACCGGGTATAGTGATAAAAAATGAACTTCCTTCACCATATTTGCTTTCGACCCGGATTGTACCATTGTTTTTTTCAATAAACTCCTTGCAGATTATCAAACCTAACCCAGTTCCTCTTTCTCCATTTGTTCCTTCTCTGCTATAATTGGAATCAATCCTGAATAGTTTTTTCTGATCATCTGGGCTTATTCCGACTCCATTATCACGAATCTCTATCTGCAGTTCATTTTTATATTCTGTAAGTGAAATAATGATCTTCCCATTGTCAGGTGTAAATTTAATTGCGTTTGAGATCAGATTGCGTACAACCATTTCAACCATATTTAAATCAGCATATCCTTTTTTGACCGATGTGAATATTTTTTCTACTGTTATATGTTTTTGATCGAAAGTTGGTTTAAGCAGCGAAATGATATTTTCAATAACCTCAGAAATGTTGATTTCTCTGGGATCTAAGGAGATTTTATTTGTTTGAGTCCTCGACCAGGTCAGAAGGTTTTCAACAAGGGAGAGGATATTATTTGATGAGTTATAAATTGCCTGTGCATAGCTCTTTTGTTCAGCCTTATCAGTTTCTTTCATTTCTTCAAGGAGCAATTCAGAGAATCCCAGCAAAGATTGAAAAGGGCTTCGCAGATCATGAGCAATAATAGAAAAAAACTTATCTTTTGTTGAATTTAGCTCCAGCAATTTATCTTTTTGTTGTATTAGAACTTTAGATTGTTCTTCAATAAAATTTTGCTTTTCAACTACCTGGTCATAACTTTCCTGCAATTTATAGGTGCGATCTTCAACTTTCTTTTCGAGTTCGGTATTATATCGTTTCAAAAGTGAAATACGGTAAAAGTAATAACCGATTGCAGAGGCAGAAAGAATAAAAAATATTATTCCTATAAACCACCATGTCTCCCAAAAAGGAGGGATTACTTTTATTTTCAGAATCAATGGTTCTGGATTCCATAGACCGTCGCAGTTAGCAGCTTCCACAATAAATGAATAATCTCCTCCGCGAAGATTTGAGTATGTTGCGAAATTCCTTATACCGGTTGAGTAATTCCAATCTTTTTCAAGCGGAGTAAGTTTGTATTTGTATCTGTTATTTTCAGGATTGGAGTAATGTAATGCAGCAAATTCAATCGTGACCAGACTGTGCAAATACGATAATGTTAATTGGTTAGTCTGGTTTATAGCTTCTTTCAGAACAATTTTCCCCCTTATTTTAGTTCCGATTTCAACTGTCTCATTGAAGATTTTAAGGTCAGTAAAGGCTAAAACCGGAGGGTAAGGATTACTTTTAATTGAATCAGGAAAAAAAATATTAAATCCATGTATCCCACCAAAAAATAATTCGCCTTTATTGTTTTTTAAAGATGCAGACTCTCTGAATTGTACACCTTGCAGTCCATCCTGCAGAGTAAATTGTTTTGTAATGAAAGACTGAGGATTTTTTACTGCCCCTTCACATTTAACAAGGCCTGCTCCGGTACTCAGCCAAAGGTTCTGACTGTTGTCTTCCATGATGTCTAAGATAATGACAGAAGGGAAACCCTTTTCTATTCCAAAATATAGAAGCGAATCTGTCTTAATATCAATAAAGTAGAGCCCCTTGTTTGTTCCTATCCATAAATTATTTTGATAGTCGACGTGTATAGCTTTTATTGTTGTTGTAAAGTATTGGGAATATATTTTTTCAAAAACCATACTTTCCCTGTTAAGCTTATACAATCCATCCCCGGAGGAGCCTACCCATATCTGATTTTTTGTATCTTCATATAAAGTCAAGACATCAATATCCAGATTAAGATGCTGAAAGGTCTTGCTTCCCTTTTTGAGAAGGTCAACTCCTTTATTTGTTCCAATCCATAAATTTTCCTCCTCATCAAGAAGAAGTGCGCGTATAGAATTACTCATGACAGAACTCTGTGGTTCATTTCCAGTCCGGTAATGTGTAATCTCGCCGGTCTTTACATCAAGATAATCTAATCCTTCACTATAGAATCCTACCCAGATATTTCCATCAGACCCGGTCGCAATACTTTTTACATTCACCCCGGAAAAAGAATTTTTATTTTTAGTGCCAGGCATGAACTGGCTGAATTTTTTGGTTAGTCTGTTGTAACTGAACAGGCCATTTTCCTCAGTTCCAATCCATAAATTATCGTTATCCCCACTGCTGAAACAATTGATCATTTTAGCAGAAATCCCTGTTTCTTCATCTGAAAGACTATAAAGATAGAAAGGTTTACGTTTAAAATCAGTGTAGCAGACTCCATATGAAAATGTACCAAGCCACATAATTTCATTATGATCAATAAAAACATCGTAAACAGAATTGCTCATGGATTTGGAAGTAAGAGGATCGACCTGTTTTACTGATATAAGGGAGTCTGTTCCAGCTTTCTGAAGTAGAATACCCAGGCGGCAACCTATCCAGATATTACCGTATTTATCATTAACTATTTTTCTAATCCTGTAACTTAGATTGTTCGATGGTACCGGGATTATGTGGATCAGACTGGAATCTGTCAGGTTGAATTTGAATATTCCATTATCCTGCGTACCCGCCCAGATGACGTTATTTTTATCTTTATATAGACAATTGACCTGGTCTTTAACCTCTTTTGTCAATCTGAATTTTTCAATAGAAGAAAAGTCTTTACTTCGAATATCAAGAACCAAAAGTCCATCCTTCTTGGTTCCACACCATAATTTTCCGTCTTCTTCAAGCAGGGACATAATGCTTAATTCGTTTTTTCCCTTATATGGATATGCAGTAATGGAATCTGTTTCAGTGTTGTAGGAAAACAAGCCTCTTTCACATCCTAACCATATTTGCCCGTTTTTTCCCTCAAGAAGAGAATAAACCCTACCCATCGGTTCAATACCTAATGTTGAATCGCATTTTTCAACTCTGTCTGATTTATAGTTATAGCGGAATAATGTATATGAACCAATCAGTAAATTACCTTTAGAATCTGTTAATAAAACACTTATCTGAGGCGTCCTTGTCTGGCTACCTGTAAGATGATCCAGTGCATAGTTTTTCAGGATGAATCCATCATACCTGCAAATGCTCTCATTTGTACCGAACCACATAAAGCCATCCTTATCCATTGTTACTGCATTCACCTTGTTATTTGGCAAACCGTTTTCAAGCGTCAGATATCGAAAATGAAGGTTACCGGGGTCGATTCCCTCTGTTGAAGAATATATAGAGGAAAAACCTGCTAAAATGAGAATTATAAAAAGTAAAGACCACTTTAAAAAGCGGCCGGGGAGAATTGAAAATTTCAAATTGGCTAGTTATATGTGCAAATATAATTAAAATGCTTATCAGAACTTTTCTTTCCTTTTTTTATTTATGGTCGCCACTTCTCAATTTTTTTAGCTCATTAAAATGTTCCATAGATACTTTTTCCCTGGCTTCTCTGGTAGTTCTACGGTATGTTTCAAATTCAGACTGTAATTCCTTAAGCTCTTTATTAGTGTTGATAGTGACAGACATATTTCGCTGAAAAATGAGAAATCCAAGTGTTAGTATAACTAATAATACTGCCACAATTGTCCACATCATATTATTATAGGTTGACTTGTTTATTTCCGCACCGAAAAATTTTATACTGTTTTTTGAAACAGTAATCTCCTCCAGTTTGGCTTCTGTCGCTGTATTCGAAATGTTTAGAGAATCTATAATCTTTTTTAACGCTGATGTACTGGTGATTAACCCGGTAATCTCATTTTTTGATACCGAAAGAGAATCTATAATGTTTAACTTTATTTTCTGAAACATATCCTCCCGGATTGCCCGGAAATTCTCATAAATTTTGGTATGCGCCTCAAGATAATTCATCTGTTCCTTAAGATTGCTTTTCGTCAGCTCCTCAGGAATAGTTAACTGGCCAGCAGATTTCAAACCAGAAATAACAAGGAAAAGTGTTACCAGAATATATCGGAATTGGAAATGATTCATATCTTTCAAGTGTTTTAGTAAAAAAAATATCAGGCTTATATATTTAACGAATAAATGAAGTGTAAATTATGTTCTGAAAAACATTAAATTTATGATATTAAAAATGAAAATTATAAGATTTCTGTAAATAAAAAGTAAATAGCTGGTTCAAGTTAACCACAGGTAGTCGTAAATAGATTAATATCAACTAACTAAATTAAATAATGAGACAATTTTTTCTTTGCTTAAGGACTGTACTTATTGTATTGGTCATTTCCCCGGGATCAGCATATGCGGAAGTAAAACTGCCGGTAATATTTGGAAATAATATGGTATTACAGCAACAGACAGAAGCAGCAATATGGGGAACTGCTGCTAAAAATACTTCTGTTAAAGTCACAACCTCCTGGAATAAAAAAAGTTATAACGTAAAAAGTAGTAGTGACGGGAAATGGAAACTTAAAGTAGCAACACCATCAGCAGGTGGACCGTATGAGCTTACAATAAGTGACGGGACAGAACTGAAATTAAAGAATGTTATGATTGGGGAGGTTTGGATATGTTCCGGACAATCTAATATGGAAATGCCGATGAAAGGATTTGTAAATCAACCGGTAGTTGGTTCGAATGAAGCCATAGCAAATGCTTCAAATGTTTCGATAAGGTTATTTACCGTAAAAAAGGCTTCCAGTTTGCAACCACTTGAAGATTTTACAGGTAGCTGGAAAAATTGTGAACCTGAAAATGTAAGCCAATTCAGCGCAACAGCTTATTATTTTGGATTAATGTTGAATAAAATACTGAAAGTTCCTATAGGACTTATTAATACCAGCTGGGGTGGTACCAGAATTGAACCATGGGTGAGTGAAGAAGGTATTAAAAAGTTCGATTTTGTAAAACTTCCGGATAAAAATCAGCAGGGTAATATTTCATCGCAAACACCTACCGTTTTGTTTAATGCAATGATAAATCCTATGGTTGGATACGGAATACGGGGAGCTATCTGGTACCAGGGAGAATCAAACCGTAATGAACCGGACCAATATGTTAAACTTCTGCCCGGACTGATAGAAAACTGGAGAGCCGTATGGGGTGTTGGAGATTTTCCATTCTACTATATACAGATTGCCCCATACGACTATGGCCCTACCGGGTTGAACTCTGCTTACCTTCGTGAAGCTCAGCTGATAGCCTCCACTACACTTCAAAATATTGGAATGGTCTCTCTGATGGATATCGGTGAAAAAGATATTATTCACCCTGCAAATAAAAAAGCCGGGTCTGATCGTCTTGCATTTCTTGCCCTTACCAAGACTTATGGGAAAGCAGGTTTTGCCGGGTCCGGACCGGTATTTAAGGAGATGACAATTACAGGTTCCGTTGTAAAGCTTACTTTCGATAACGCAATCAATGGTCTTACATCTAATGGGAAAGAACTATCGTGTTTCGAGGTAGCAGGTACAAATAAAAGGTTTTACCCTGCGAAAGCTTTTATTGGAGGGGGAGGTATTACTCTTTTTTGCCCATCAGTTGCTGAGCCCGTAGCAGTAAGGTATGCTTTTAAAGATTTCATTGTTGGGGATCTGTTCAATACGGAAGGCCTGCCGGCATCATCATTTCGCACGGATATCTGGCCCTAGAATAGCTAAAATGATTTGAAACTTGTTTTATATGCAACAGAAAAAGATGTTTCACGTCTTTTAGTTGAACTTCATATTTTTGTCCATGTTTCAAAATATTTTCCGCATCGCTGTCCGGAATATTTTCCGACATAAAGGGTTTACATTTATAAATGTAACAGGACTTGCAGTCGGACTAGCTGCATCGTTGCTAATTTTATTATGGGTTCAGGATGAATTGAGCTTTGATAAATTTAACAGAAATGGTAAAAATATTTACCGCGTTGAAGAAGATCAATTTTATTCCGGAGAGCGATATCATGTAACCGTAACACCCCATCCGAGCGGTCCGGTATGGAAGGAGAAAATACCTGAAATAAAGGAGCAGACCCGGGTAAACAGGCTTCCTCGTATTTTGTTCCGGCAAGAAGATAAATTATTTTTTGAAAACTCAATAGTTGCAGCCGACTCAGGTCTGTTTAGAATGTTTACTCTTCCCATGTTGATGGGTGATCCTGTTACAGCTTTAAATGCTCCTCATTCAATTGTTCTTACCGAGAAACTTGCAAATAAGTATTTCGGCATTACTAATCCCATTGGCAAAACACTTATACTTGAAAATAAATTCCAGTTCATGGTAACCGGAGTGATAAAAGATCTGCCAAAAAACTCATTGTTTACTTTTGGAGGTGTTTTGCCTTATTCCTTTTTGAAGGAGATCGGTGCTATAAGCAATTCCTGGGGTAACAATTCAATCGCTACATTCGTTCTTTTAGAGAAGTGTGCAGACATCGGTTCAGTTAATAGGAAACTTACAGATGTTGTTATTGAGAATAATCCGCAAACAACCACAAAATTTGTTCTGTTCCCTCTGTTAGACATTCATTTACATACACAATTTGGTTTTGGAGTGAGTAAAGGTCCTGTAATTGCGGTTTCTATATTTACTCTGATTGCAATTTTTGTTCTCCTTATTGCATGCATAAACTTTATTAATCTTTCAACAGCTAAAGCTTCAGGAAGGGGGAAAGAAATAGGGATAAAAAAGGTTGCCGGAGCTGATCAGATGACAATGATAGTTCAGTTTATGTTTGAATCACTTCTCCTGGTTGCAATCGCATTGGTTTTTGCCTTGATCCTGGTCGGATTGTCTCTTGGCCTGTTCAATAATATTTCCGGAAAGAGTTTCAGTCTTGAAAATCTTTTCCAGGTAAAGTTTATTATCAGTTTTATAGTTGTTGGAGTGCTTGCAGGTTTTATTTCAGGTATTTATCCTGCCATTTATCTCTCTTCATTTAAACCTGCAATTGTATTAAAGGGAGAGACTGTTTCTGGTAAAGGGAATGGCAGACTCAGACAAATTCTTGTGATAGTTCAATTCACTCTTTCAATACTGATTGCTATTTCGGCAATATTCATGTACATGCAGTTAAAATTCATGCAGGAAAAGGATTTGGGTTTTGATAAAAATAATCTGATCTGTATTCCAATGGCAGATAACATGAAACCAAAATACTATTCATTTAAAGGCGAACTTCAGAAAGAAACTTTGATTCAGGGAGTTACAGCATCAATGTGGAATCCTGTAATGATAGGAAGTAATTCAGGTGGAGCCAGTTGGGATGGTAAAGATCCGGAAAAACAGGTCCTTATCGGGACTAATGGAATCGATTACGATTATCTGAAAACAATGAATATGAAACTCGTATCAGGGCGTGATTTTTCTAAAGATTTCACCTCTGATATTGCCAGGGATACAACAGGTAATTTTTTAGTAAATGAAGAGGTTGTCAAAATTATGGGGATAGGAGATCCTATTGGTAAAAATTTCAGGTTTATGGGCCTTAATGGAACAATTGTTGGTGTATTAAAAAACTTTCATTTTAAAGGGGCTGATCAACTGATCGAACCAATGGCTTTTGCCCTGGCCAATACTGACTATCTTAGTGTAATCCTTATCAGGTTGTCCCCGGGTAATATTCCTGAATCGCTGGGAGCGGTTGAAAAGATCTGGAAAGAACTGATTCCTGAGTACCCTCTGGTATACAGTTTCATTGATCAGGATTATGACAATTTATTCAGAGCCCCGGTACGCCTTACCAGGTTATTGAAATATTTTACAATTCTTGCTGTAATAATAGCATGCCTTGGTCTTTACGGATTAGCTTCATATTCAGCTGAGCGCCGGACAAATGAGATTGGGATCCGAAAAGTAATGGGAGCGGGTTCTCTTATAGTTATGTATACATTGTCAAAAGAGTTTCTTGTACTGGTTCTCATCTCAATAGTTATTGCACTACCGGTAGGTTGGATTATTGTGGGTAACCTGCTGAAACAGTTTGCATACAGAATTGAGATGAGTTTATTCGTATTTGCCGGAATTGCAGTCGGGGCTATTCTTATAGCTATATTAACTGTTAGTTTCCAGGCATACAAGGCTACCCATATTAATCCTGCTGAAGCTCTTAAAGTTGAATGATAACCTGTGTGCAACGTTCTTGTTATTTCTCTGTCTTTGGAAAGGATTCCGCTATTGTACTTGAACCGGCAAATCTTATAAAAATTACATAATATGTTCAATTTCATTTATTCCTGATAATTATGTTAAAGAATCTATTAAAGCATAGTCTCCGATCCTTCAAAAGGCAACGTGCCTATATTATAATTAATATTCTGGGTCTTTCGATTGGAATTGCATGCAGTCTCCTGATTGCTCTGTTCGTTATTAATGAGGCCAGTTTTGACAGGTATAATATTAAGAAAGACAGGATATTCAGAGCTGTACTTAATGGAAAAATCGGAGGTCAGGAAGTTACCGTGTCTTCTTCAGCCGCTGTTATGGGTCCAACATTGTTAAAGGAATTCCCGGAAATAGAAGACTTCCTGAGAATGACCGGGAAAGGACCTACCATAATCGGTTATAATGATCTGACATTTACAGAAGAAAATATGGTAGAGGCAGACTCATCTTTTTTTAATTTCTTTTCAATACCTTTTATCAAAGGTGATGTAAAAAATCTCTTAAATGCTCCGCGCAAGATTGTATTATCTGAATCGACAGCTAAAAAAATATTTGGGAACGAAAATCCTATCGATAAATTGCTCAAAATTGGATCTGACTCAATACGTTATACTGTTTCGGGTGTTATGACTGACGTACCGGCAAACTCACATTTTGAAGCTAATGCTATTATTTCCTTCATGACAAACCCCAGATCAAAAAATCCAACATGGCTGAGCAATAGCTTTAGCACTTATCTCCTCTTAAAACCTAATACCAGTTATAAAACAGTAGACAAGAAGCTTCCCGAACTTCTGAAAAAATATGTAGGTCCTGAATTGCAGCAGTATATGGGCGTATCAATTGCTGATTTTGAAAAGCAGGGGAATAAATACAGGTTTTACCTTCAAAACCTTAAGGATATTCACCTCGATCCCTCCATTCAACAGGAGTTTAAAGCCGCAAGTGATCCTAAATTTCTGATCATTTTCGGGAGTATTGCAATCCTGATTGTTCTGATCGCCGCAATTAATTTCATGAATCTTTCTACAGCTCAGGCATCAAGAAGGGCTAAGGAGGTAGGTATAAAGAAAATTGGAGGTTCTTCCAGAGGCATGCTGATAACTCAGTTTCTTTCTGAATCAATTATTCTCTCGCTTATTTCGTTAATTTTTGCAATTATTTTTATTAAAGTATCTCTGCCCTATTTTAACAACCTGTTGGGGGCTCATCTTGAACTAAAGCTGATAACGACTTGGTACACAGTACCTTTAGTTCTCTTGTTCTCTGTCTTTGTAGGGTTTCTGGCAGGAAGCTATCCGGCTCTGTTTCTTTCCTCATTTAACCCGTATGAAGTACTAAAAGGCAGCGTAAAAAACAGTATGAAGAATGGTAGATTGAGAAGGGTATTGGTCGTATTCCAGTTTACAGTTTCAATACTCTTGATTATTGGTACAATGATTATGTACCGCCAGATAAAATTTATGCTTAATAAAGATGTGGGATTTAACAAGGAGCAATTATTAGTGATAAACAGGGCGAATGTACTTGGTAAAAAAATGAAATCTTTTAAGGAATCAATAAAGGAGATACCGGGGGTTATTAATATCTCTAGTTCTACAGCTGTTCCGGGACGAAATAACAATAATAACGGTTACAGAATTGAAGGAAGAAAAGATGAATCATTTCTCATGGTCACAAACTGGGTTGACTATAACTATCTGGAGACCTACGGAATGACATTAGCATCGGGCAGGACATTTGATGAATCATTTAGTTCCGATAAAGATGCATGCCTTGTAAATGAAACAGCCATAAAAGATTTTGGAATCACAGACATCAAAATGGTAAGATTTATGGAACCTCGCGATTCAGGTAAAATGAACTATCTGCCAATTTTAGGAGTTGTTAAAAATTTCAACTTTGAGTCCCTCCGGAATCCAATTGGTCCATACATTCTTAAATTTCAGAATGACGGGATGTTATGGGGATACCTTAGCGTAAGACTTTCAGCTCAGAATTATTCAAAAACAATAAACCAGATTGAGAGCAAATGGAAAGAATTTACGGAAAATGATCCAATGCAGTATTATTTCATGGATGAAGATTTTGAGAAAATGTATACTCAGGAAAAACAAAATGCCCAGATGGCAGTGATCTTTTCAATACTGGCAATATTTATTGCCTCACTTGGACTTTTTGGACTCACATCATTCACTGTTGAACAGCGGACAAAGGAAATAGGAGTGAGGAAAGCTATGGGCTCATCTATTGCCGGAATATATTATGAAATATCAAAGGAGATAATCATTCTCATTTCAATTTCGGCACTTATTGCATGGCCGATAATTTATTATATCGCAGATAAATGGCTTGCTAATTTCTATTATAAGATCAACATTGGGATGATCAGCTTTATTGCAGGATTTACTATAGCTCTGGGAATAGCAATTCTTACCATTAGTTACAAGATAATAAAGGCAGCAAGGATTAATCCGGCTCAGTCGCTTAAGTACGAATGATTAAACTAACATGATTCTTTCTCCTGATGTATGAAAAGTTGAAATAAGTTGAAATAGTTTGTGGCATGTTTAAAAATTATCTTACAGTTGCCTTTAGGAACTTGCTTAAAAACAGGGTATTTTCTTTAATAAATATCTTAGGTTTGGGAATCGGCCTGTCAGTTTGTATTGTAGCCTTTTTTAATACCATGTTTAACTATGAGTTTGACAGGACTCATGAAAATTTTGATGAGATTTACAGGGTTACCTGTTTCCGCGATATGCAGGACAGGGAGCAGGAATACGGAATAATTCCGGCCACACTCGGAATTGAAGTAAAAAAAGACATTCCCGGCATTAAAAAATCTGCAAGAATGGCCAGGTCAGAATCAACTGTAAAAGTAGGACCCGAAGTTTTTCAACCACGGATCTCCTATGTTGATCCTGAATTTCTTGACATATTTACATTCCCTCTGCTATTAGGTGAAAAGAAATCGATTGAAAATCAAGGGAATGTATTAATCAGCCAGAAAATAGCTTCGACTCTTTTTGGCAGTGAATTTCCAATCGGGAAAGCTATCTCAATAGTTGACAACAGAAGCATTGAACATACTTTTACTGTTGGAGCCGTATTCTCAGATTTACCTGAAAATTCTAGTTTCAATATTGACATCCTTACGAATTTTAATAACTTTTTATCACTGCGGAATGTTAAAGATACTGACTGGAAATTCTGGATGGCAGCCTTCTTTATTCAGGTACCCGACAAATCAACGCTTCCGGCAATTATTCTATCCCTTAAGCAATATATCCCCGTTCAGAATAAAGCAAGAGAGGATTTTAAAATTAACAGATATTCGCTCGTTCCTCTTGATGATGTAGGTGAAAACTCCAGAAAAATATGGTCGTCAGGTCTCGTACCTTCCCTCCATCCTGCAGCTCTGATTTCACCTCCGATAATGGCTCTTTTTATTTTTCTGATTGCATGTTTTAATTTTGCAAATACTTCAATTGCCACATTCAGTAAAAGGCTGAAAGAGATTGGTTTAAGAAAAACATTTGGAGGTAACAGAGGTCAGCTTGTAACTCAGTTTATGTTTGAAACACTAATAATTTGCGTCGTTGCATTGTTCGTGGGGATTGTAATTGCCGAATTTCTGGTACCAGCTTACAGTAGTCTTTGGGCATATATGAACATTGAACTGACTTTTACAGCATATCCTTTTTTCTGGATATTTCTGCTCTTGCTCCTGCTTATTACAGGATTTGTTTCCGGAGTTTACCCGGCCCTCTATGTAAGTTCTTTCAGTCCGGTGAATGTTTTGAATGGAACTTCTCTTTTCAGAGGTTCAGGAAAATTATCCTCAATATTACTTGCATTTCAATTTTCAATCTCTGTGATGGCCCTTGTGATGGGTATAGTATTTGCTCAGAATGCAGTATTCCAAAAAAACCTTTACCTTGGATATGATCGTGATAAGATAATTATAGTCCCTGTACCGGTAGCATATTTCAACTCACTTCGTAATGAAGTTCTGTCAAATCCCAAGGTAATATCAGCAGAAGGAACAGTGCATCATATTGGATACGGCAGTTACAGGCGACCTGTGAAGGATTCTGAGAAAAAACTTGAGGTTGATGTAATGGATATTGGATATGGATATGCTCAGACAATGGGTCTCCGACTTGCTGAAGGACGATTTTTTGATGAGTTAAGGTCAGAGGCAGACTTCAAAAATGGTTCCATAATGGTAAACAGAAAACTTGTTTCTGATTTCGGATGGAAAGAAGGTGTTGGGCATACAATAACTCTTTACGACACAACCAAATTAACGGTAACAGGAGTTGTAGAAGATTTTTATCTGGGAGGTGTCTGGCAAAAAATTGAGCCGGCTATTCTCATGGTAGTGCCGGCGGCCAGGTATAGTCTTTTGGCTGTAAGAACTAATCCCGCCGACATTTCATCGGTTCTCGATTTCATAAGTTTGAAATGGAAGGGCCTGGTACCAAATTCAATTTTTGAAGGAGAGCTACAGGAAGATTTGATGCAGGAAGGAAAAGATATAAATGGAAGCATTATGAAAGTGAATATCTTTCTTGCCCTAGTAGCCACATTGTTATCTCTTATAGGAATGTATAATATGGTATCGCTTGATATCATCAGACGTACAAAGGAGATTGGAATCAGAAAGATACAGGGAGCCACCATACCTTTATTAATGTATCTGGTAAGTAAGAAATTCCTCGTAATACTTGTTATAGCCTCAGTTGCCGGATGTGCAGGTGGTTACTACATGTCACTAATGCTCATGGACAGTATCTGGGATTACTTTGTGGATATAAGAGCCACTACTCTTTTGCTGGCAGCAATGGTGATGATAACTGCAACTGTTTTTACACTCATCTTCAAAATTGCGAAAGCAGCAATGAAAAATCCCGTGGTGTCCTTAAGGTATGAGTGATAAGAGTCTGATTAGTCACAATCAGTTTACCTTCAATAGCATTATTCTCGATAATCTGGCTTGTATCACCAGCTTTAAGCACAACTTCGTTTGCATTTAATCTTATTGTCATGGCTCTTTCTCTTAATGGGAACAGGTTTTTGATTTCAATTCAGATTAAAGACGCCCAATACTATTAAACGTTACATTTATGTCAGATTTTTCTCAGGATATAGAATAAGGTAATTATTTTAAGGATTATTGTCTATTTATTTGACACATTTTGTATTATTTTACGTCTTTGAATAAAGAGCTGAAAATGATTAAAGGCACCCTTCTGATAGTTGATGAAAATAAAAGTATACTTAATTCTCTGGAGCAGATAATGCAGAATGAGATAGCAAAGGTTATCACGATCAACGATCCGAACAGAATAAATGAAGTTCTCAGAACCAATGATATTGACCTTGTTATGCTCGACATGAACTTTAAGTCGGGAATTCATAATGGCAACGAAGGTCTTTTCTGGATGAGAGAGATTTTTAAATATGACAGCAATATAAGTGTTATTATAGTAACTGCTTCAGGTGATATAGAGCTGGCTGTAAAGGCTATTCGTGAGGGGGCTGTAGATTTTATTCTTAAACCGTGGGATAATGCTAAACTTCTGGCTACTATGAATGTTGCATGGCAGTTAAGACTTTCAAGATTAGAAGCATCAGCCCTAAAGACAGATAACCAGCAACTGAAAAAGGAGATTAACAGGAGCGTCGATAAGATTGTTCTCGGAGCCTCGCCTACAATGATTAATGTAATGAACATTGTAAGAAAGGTTGCTGGTACTGATGCAAATGTTCTGATTACCGGTGAAAACGGTACAGGTAAGGAGCTTGTTGCCAGAGAGATTCATAATCTTTCCAAAAGGACAGGGGAGCTAATGGTAAGTGTTGATATGGGCTCAATTACCGAAACACTAATCGAAAGCGAATTGTTTGGACATCTGAAAGGTGCTTTTACTGATGCCAGAGATGACAGGAAAGGCAAGTTTGAGTTGGCTGATAATGGAACTCTATTCCTGGATGAGATTGGAAATCTTTCCTTACAATCACAGGCAAAACTATTAAGCGTCCTTCAAAACAGATATGTGGTCAGAGTTGGTTCAAACAAACAAATCCCGATTAATATCAGATTAGTCTGTGCAACAAATTGCAACCTGACAGAAATGGTTCATCAGGGAAAGTTTCGTGAGGATCTGCTTTACAGGATAAATACGATACTGATAGAGGTTCCCCCGCTTCGTGACAGGGTTGATGATATACCTATTCTGGCGAATTATTTTCTCAGGCAGAATTGTGAGAGATATGGTAAAGCTGGATTGAAGATGAGCACCCATGCTCTTGAGAAGCTCGCAAATCATGAGTGGCCAGGAAATGTAAGAGAGCTTCAGCACGCAATTGAAAAAGCTGTAATTATGAGCGATTCATCAATACTGAAACCTTCAGATTTTTCCTTCAGCTCAATAACAAGAAGTATATCGAATATCGAAATGACTCTTGAAGAGATGGAGAAAAAATTTATTTCAGAGTCGATAAATAGATATAATGGAAATATGAGTATTGTAGCTGCCAGACTTGGAATAACCCGTCAGACTCTTTATAACAAGATTAAAAAATATGAATTGTAATTTGCAAGGGTGCATCACGACACACCCCTGCAAAGATTATTTTGATTTTTCAGTTACCACCTGACCGTCGAACAGATTAATAATCCTATGAGCATAACTTGCATCTCTGTCGGAGTGGGTTACCATTATAATAGTAGTACCTTCCTTATTCAGTTCTGTCAGAAGATTAATAACCTCAATACCATTTTTTGAATCGAGGTTTCCTGTAGGTTCATCGGCAAGTATCAGTTTTGGATTTGCAACTACAGCTCTTGCTATAGCTACCCTCTGCTGTTGACCTCCTGATAACTGTTGCGGAAAATGTTTCGCACGGTGACCTATTTTCATTCTTTCAAGAACATCTTCAACTCTTTTCTTTCTATCCCCTGCTTTCATTTTCAGGTAAATAAGAGGAAGTTCAACGTTTTCATAAACATTGAGCTCGTCAATAAGGTTAAAGCTCTGAAATACAAAACCTATATTCCCTTTGCGGAAAACTGTCCTGTCGCGTTCCTTCAGGTTTGCTACTTCTGTTCCATTGAAAATATAGCTTCCCGATGATGGATTATCAAGTAACCCCAGGATGTTAAGGAGTGTGGATTTTCCACATCCTGATGGACCCATAACTGCTACATATTCACCCTCTTTTACGTGAATCGTAACTTTATTAAGGGCTGTAGTTTCAACTTCTTCAGTTCTGAAGATTTTTGTTAAATCATTAGTTTTAATCATGACTCTAATTATTAATAGTTATTTAGTTTTTTTAAGGATAAGCTTTTCATTCTTGCCGAATGTTTCGTAGCCTGACACTATTACTTTTTCACCTGGACGAAGACCATCAAGCACTTCATAATATTTTGGATTTTTTCTTCCAATAGAAATATTACGTCTTGTTGCGAATGACTCAGTAGGATCGAGAACAAATATCCACTGTCCGCCTGTTTCCTGAAAGAACCCGCCTATTGGTACCAGAACGGACACTTTTGGCTGGCCCAGCTGAAGACTTGTATAATATGTCTGACCCGTTCTGATATTGTCAGGCATACTGTCTCTGAAAATCATGTCGATCTCGAATGTCCCGTTCCTCACTTCCGGATAAACCCTTCGTACAACAAGATCAAATGCACTTCCCTGCCTGTCGAGTGTAGCTGTTAGTTGTGTCCTTACCCTGTCGATATAGTGCTCATCGATCTGTGCCACAACCTTGTAAGAAGTTAAAACATTTATTTGTCCCATATTTGCTCCGCGCGATATAGACTGACCTATTTCCGGCACTAAGAGACCAAGTTGTCCGTCAACAGGGGCCCTTACATTCAGATTTTCAGCTCTTTCCCTTACCAGTTGAAGGTTTTTTCGCATATTCTCAAGATTACTGGTTATTGTGTTCACCTGAACCGAGCGAAATATAGAATCCTGACGTTGTCGCTCATTAAAAAGATCCTGTGATTGTCGGGCCATATCAAGATCTTCCTTTGACCTTATAAACTCTTCCCTTGATATGAGATTATCTTTCATCAGAATAACGTTCTGCTGGTAGTTACGCTCTTTCCTCTCAATGTCATATTTGAGATTGATAAGCTCCCTTTTAATGGAGAGTCTTTCCTGTTCCATTGTAACCTGAGTGTTCCTGAGGAAATTTTCTTTCTCAGCCAATTGAGCCTCGCTATCGAGAATATTAAGGTGTAGGTCGGGATTTGATAATCTTAGTATAATTTCTCCTTTTTTGACCATCGATCCCTCTTCGATAACTTTTTCCTCAACCCGTCCTCCCTCCTGTGCATCGAGATAAATAATGGTTATTGGTTCAACAGTACCCGGAACTGTAATGTAGTCGTTAAACTGGTCTTCAATTACTGTTTCAACAATGAGCTTATCTTTTTCAACTTTATATGTTGAAGTACGGTCTGCAAAGAATGCCATATATATTAACGTAATCATTGCTACGGCTATACCTAAATAACCAAAATGTTTTTTTTGTAATCCTTTTTTCTTAGCAATTGGTTTATCCATTCTTTCAACTGGTGTGTCCATTAGATATTGTTTTTAATAATTTATTATAAGCATTTTAGTTGAAGACGAGATTCTCATATTCTCCGGTTAAGTAGAATTGAATTGTAAGTTTCATTATAAGTAATTGAAGTCTTGTTCTCAGAGCTTCTGTTTCAGCATTAAAAAGAGTTGTTTTTGCTACTGTGTAATCTGTAACATCCACCAGCCCGGATTCAAATTTTTTCTCAACAGCGCTGAACGACTTTTTGTTATATTCGAAATTGGCAGCTGCTGCTGAAAATTCATCTTTCCCCCTGCTGAAATTCAGGCAGGCATTTTCTATCTCCGTGTACAGATTATTCTTCTCCAGTTCCAGTTTTAAGATAGCATCATTCTTCCTGATTTTAGCCATCTTAATATTTCTGCCGGTATTATAGTTATTAAAGATCGGGACATCCAACGAAAGAAAAATTGACTGGCTGTTATTGTTTTTTATTTGTGACGAGAATGAACCCTGGTCACTTGTAGGGTCATTAATTACTTTATAAAATCCTGTAAAAGCTGCACCTCCTGCAGACAGCCTTGGAGCAATCGCTCCCTTTGAGGCGGCTACCTGTTTTATTGAGGCTTTAAGCTCAAAGTCTATTGCTTTAAGACGCGGAAGAGTT
Organism: Bacteroidales bacterium; assembly: GCA_036508535.1. Classification (GTDB taxonomy): domain Bacteria; phylum Bacteroidota; class Bacteroidia; order Bacteroidales; family VadinHA17; genus LD21. Next base: position 18,000 of record DATCHE010000059.1, read on the forward strand.
TGTGATGCTATCAGGTAAACGCTGTCTGTATTAAACTTACTGTCGGTTATCAGAATATTATTCAGGTCGGGCATCAGTATATCAAATTCTGATCCTGGTTCAAGTTGGAGCATTTGTTTCATAGTTGTAAGGGCCTGACTGGAATTGTTCTGGGCTATTGTGTAGGAAAGCTTATCTGCTGAGACCCGGCTTTCAATTTCATATTGCCGGGATAGTGCTTCTTTGCCTGTTTCAACCATTTTCAGAATTCTGAACAGTTGTTTCTGTGAAAGATCCAGTTGCATCTGCGAAGCACTCTCGAGCCCCCTGGCATATAAATATAGATAATACTGGCCCATTATATCAACTACCAAAGTATTCCTCATTATTTTCTCGTTTTCCAGACCGGCTTTAAGCATGAATTTATTTGCAGATATTGTATTGAGACTTGCGAAACCATTAAATAGCTGAATAGAAGAATTTAAAGAATATGAGTTGCTAAGGTTCTGTTTAAATGTAATAAGGTTGGTAACAGGGTCTATTGACCTTCCGAAACCTACTCGTGCGTCGGATCCGAAATTCAGGGAGGGCAATACATCCATCTTTGATTTTAAAAGATTTATTTCAGAGGTTTCTGTCTGAAGTCGCTGTCTCTGTAGCCCGATGTTATTTGAAACAGCATAATTTACGCAATCCTCAAGTGTCCATTTTTTTTGCTGTGCTGATATTTCGGAATAACGAAAAATTATTAAAAGAATTACTATACAAATTGTTCTTCTCATCCGTATTCATTTATATTTGAAAATAAGAATTTCAAGAAACGTGCCAAAACAGTAAAACATTCAATGTCAGGTATATAACAAAAATACTTGTTTCTAAAGTGTCTAATAATTAGACAATGATGTGTGAAAATATTACATTATGTTTCTCCATTTTGAACAACCGTGTTGTTATTATGATTTCGCACAAATGTATCCAGTTAAAAAGCGTCCCTATTAACTTGTTAAAAAAGATATTGAATAGAAATATCACATGTTACAGAAATTATGTAAATTTGGTTAAAACTGATTACTTACATAATTTCTCAAAATATTCTTACCCGGCCATGAAAAAAGACTATTTCATTCTGGAACTTATTAAGAGCGGCCCATTTATGCTGCTAGTCATCTTGGTTCTTATTATAGTTTTGGCAGTTACAATTGCGAACCATAATCAACATACAGTTCAGCTGAAAGAGGATGTTATGTATGTTGCACCCAAACCAAAAAATTGAGAAAAGCAATTTCTGACACTTTGCTTTGAAGTTGAAATACGGCGTTTCGCTGAATTGTTCCCCCTGTTAGTTGAATTTATTTTTTATTGATTTGCATCAGTTATACTTTTGTTTCGTTAAAATCGTTTAGAAGTAGAAACTAATATTTATGAGTGATGAAAAGAAAATGCAACATCATCTTAATAACAGTTTTCTTAGGTGCAACCTTAGGCAGCTGTACTAAGAATATTAGTACGGCAGATAATACCTCTCTGAAACAATCGATTAATCAAAGTGCTTTGAATTTGAATAATGCTATGAGTACAATTTCTGCATCAAAAGCTTATAGTATATTAACTGTTTCTGATGGAATATCCAAGTCTTTAAGTTCAACGGACGCGCAGTATAAGGTATATATTACTCTTGATACAGTTAAGGGAATTTTTAATTATAAGCCTGCTACTAAAAAAGATAAATGGGGTATGTCGTTAATGAGGTATTTCACCAAGACAGCAGATGACAGCAAGATGATTGTTAATATGCCGCTGAGTAAGGTGTTAAAACCACGTTTATTAAGAGAGTATAAGCCTGCAGATTCAACCCTGACTAATAATTTTATGATCTCTGTGTCTGATTATCATAATAATTATAATAACTACCATGACTTTGACTATATTCTTGCTTCGGAAATTAGTGTTGATAATGTGGTAACCGGGAATCTGAATATAAAATCCGCAATTAGTCCGGCACTGGGTATTAACTATTCCTCACAGTTTGCATTTGCCGGCAGCTATACTGTAGATTATAAGTATGAATCAGGTGATACCACTGTTTCAAGTTTTACAATAACAGGTGACAATAAAGTTTTATATGAAGAGAAATTACTGACAGTAAAAACCGACACCTGCAGGTTTGGTCGCGAGCATCAGTATATTCTAACCATTGGCGATGTTCAGATTATCAGAAAATCAGGTACTAAAGATGTTTCAGTTTCAGTAAACGGAGTACTGCAGTTGAATGCAGTTGTCACAATAGTTGATAAGGAAGCAGACTCAGAAGCATCGGTATGTAAAAAACGCGATATCCAAATAACATTTGACGATGGCACGACAACAACAGTTTCAGCATTAATCGGAAACTCAGTCGCTAATATAAAAACTCTGTTTGATTCTTTGCATTCAGTTTACTTCGCAGCTTATGTAGTCGACTGGATAGCATACGATATCTATTATCAGAGAAATTAACTTTTCAAATTGTTTTTTTAGGTTAGTCGGAAGGTTATTTTTTATTGGTTATTTCTTCTTTATCAGAACATTTCTGAATATGGGAGAAATAACCTTTTTGTTTTGCTATACACTATTTTCCCCATATTTAACACTTTGATCATGAATTCTTATTAATTACAGGATAAAGGTTTAGTTTCATAAATACTGCCGCATTCTAAATTTTGATTTTTCATTTTTCATTATCTTTATATAATGAACCACCGGTTGCTGCTAATATCTTTTATACTAATTTCTACTCTTAATTTCTCATGTACAACAACAAGAAATGGGATTGCCCATGTTAACTACGTGACAGTAACAAGAATTGTCGATGGCGATACATTCTGGGCAGACGATGGCAGTTTAAGGGGTATAAAGATCCGGCTTATAGGGGTAGATGCTCCGGAAACAAGAAACTCAGGATCGAAAGAAATTGGATATTTTGGTGAACAGTCTAAAGAATATTTAATAAAACTACTTACCGGGAAAAAAGTAAGACTTGAATATGATCTCGGAAAAAAGGATCAATATTCCCGTACGCTCGCCTATGTTTATCTGCCCGATGGAACCTTTGTAAATGCAGAGCTGGTAAAAATGGGTTATGCAGTTGTTATGACAGTACCCCCGAATGTTCAGTATGCTGATAGATTTATTAAGCTCGAACAGGAAGCAAGAAGTAATAACCGGGGACTTTGGAACTGGGAAAAAGATGAATGAATATCACAGTTGTCCGGTTAAACATCAAATTAACTTATCATTTAATATTGCGCTGCTCTGCAGCTTTAACACATACTTGCAATTACCTCACTACAAATATTTTGCTGCTCTGCAGCATATTTCAGCGGCAGAGCCGCCCAAATATTTGGTGTAAATGTGGAAAATTTCAAAAATAAGCCCTGTAGGGGCGAACCCCGAAGGGCTCGACGAAGTCAAATATTTGAAAATGCCTTACAGATAGTCATCTTTAAACGTTTTTAAAATTCTTTACCGGACACCAATGAATGAAAATGAAAAAAATCAGTAGAAACTTAGTCGGTATACAAAGCGTAGGTTATTCATTAATTATTCCTAAAACTAAATTAAAACAACATATTCAATCTTTCAGAGAGAACGGGTTTCCCGATTATAATGTTTATCCTTCCGGCGATAGGGAAATTTATACCTCCATAATTTATCTTGAACCATTTTCGGGTCGTAATCTGCTTGCTTTTGGTTACAACATGTTTTCTGAACCTACACGTAGAAAAGCAATGGAATTATCGAGAGATTCAGACTTTGCGATACTCTCAGGCAAAGTACTTCTTGTACAGGAAACAGACAATGAAGAACAGCCTGTGTAATCAATTTATCTCTTAATGATAAAACAAATAATAGGCTATATTTGCCAGCCTATGTAATCAAATTATCTCTTATGATAAAACAAAAACCAGGGAAGAGAATTACAATAGTAGCTTTTCACTGTTGGAGCCGAAAAAAATATGCAGTATTCAATAGTCTCCATAAAGTAATAAAAATTTGCACTTTATGTATTATTTACAATATTATAGTATTACCTCAAAAAACACAGGCACAGAAAAGTAACGACAGTTTGCAGGTCAAAAGCTATGAACTTAGCGAGGTGGTAATTACTGCCGGACGTACACCTATTGAAGCACAACAAGCTGCACGTATTGTTTCAGTTATTACTAAATCCGAAATAGAGCGGTCGCCTGTTCAGAACCTGAATGATCTGCTTCGATTCGTTTCCGGAGTGGATATCCGCCAGAGGGGAGCGTTTGGAGCACAGGCAGACATAAGCATTCGTGGAGGAACCTATGATCAGACATTAATCCTTCTGAATGGTGTCAACGTCACTGATCCTCAAACCGGCCACCATAATCTAAACCTGCCAATAGACCTTGAGAGTATAGAACATATAGAAATTCTGCAAGGTCCTGCAGCTAAATCATTTGGACCGAATGCCTTCAATGGAGCAATTAACATCATTACCGGGAACAGTAAACACAACCATATCCGCTCTTCGGCAATGTTCGGACAATACGGATTATATAAAGCATCTGTTAATATTTCAAATACGGTTGGTAATTTCGACCATTTCCTCAGTATTTCACAAATGTCATCAAATGGATATATTAAAAATACAGATTTTTCAAATACTAATATTTTTTACCAGGCAAAGTACAAACATAAAGCCGGTACAATTGATTTTCAAACAGGATACAATACAAAAGATTTTGGAGCAAATAGTTTTTATTCGTTAAAGTATCCAAATCAGTTTGAAGCTACAAAGACAGAATTTGTGAGTTTAAAATACCAGAGCAATACCACAATTAAATTTACACCAACAATTTACCTGCGCCGAAACTTTGATCTTTTCGAACTGAAACGAAATAATGATTCCATTCCTTTTAATCATCATCAGACCAGAACTGCAGGACTGAACCTTAATATCTGGACGACTCATCGTTTCGGAAGGACCAGTCTGGGTATCGATTTTCGTAACGAACATATTATAAGCAATGTGTTAGGGTATACATTGAATATACCTGTCGAAGTGCCCAATTCTAATAATGCTTTTTATACAAAATATTACAACCGGATGAATACCAGTATCTATGCCGAACATACTGTTTCGTGGAAAAACCTTACCGTTTCGGCAGGCGTTATGGCTCATCATAACTCAGATATTACTGGATTCGGACTTTATCCTGGGATTGATATAAGTTACAGGCTTAATGATTATTTAAAATTATACTCCTCTGCCAATAAAACATTACGCATGCCCACATTTACTGATATGTTTTATAAAAGCCCTGACCAGCAAGGTAACCCGGGTTTAAAACCAGAAGATGCTGTTGCCATTGAGGGAGGAATAAAATACAATAATTCATTTCTTAAAGGCAATATCAGTGCATTTCGTCGTTGGGGATACAACATGATAGACTGGGTAAAAAATCCTTCACCTGATAGTGTTATATGGCGTAGTATGAATCATACACAAATCAATCTTACAGGTATGGAATGCTCATTAACGTTCACCCCTTCAAAAGCAGGTACACTTGAAAGAATCCAGTCTGTCCGCTTTTCTTATTCATTTCTGCATGCCGATTCAAATCGTAACAATATGCTTTCAAAATATGCACTCGACTATTTAAGAAACCAGATTACTGCAAGTATTGATGTCAGGATTGCCTGGAAACTATTTAACTCGAGTCGGTTTACTTATCATGATCGTAATAGTGTATATCAGGATGTTAAAGGACAAGCAGTGTCATATAAGCCATTCTGCCTAACCGACACAAAGCTATATTGGAAAGAAAATCATTATACATTGTATACCGAAGCATCCAATATATTTAATACCGGTTATTATGATTTTGGAGGTATCATCCAACCCGGAGCATGGTTCCGGGGAGGGATCATAGTGGATTTAGATTATAAAAAAGAGAGGGTAATAAAACTCTTAAACTTCGAGTAGAAAAATTCTGTCCTCTGCTCATAATTGCACAAACAGCTTATGCCCTGGGTGGTGACAAGGAAAAGGTTATTGCAGCCTGGTGTGATGACTATATTGTCAAACCTCTGAATATAGCCACATTGATTAACAGTCTTAATAAACATTTAAAAGATTAAGTATTTATAGTATTTTCCCTAGGCATTTTTTGAATAAAGTGGCAGAGTAAAAAAGAATGTACTGCCGTTGCCAGATTCGCTCTGTACCCATATTTTACCATTGTTTCGTTCTGTGAATTCCTTACAAATATGCAGTCCCAATCCGGTGCCTTTTTCTTGCGAAGTTCCTAACGTCGACTGTGATTTTTCTAACTTAAACATATTTTCAAGCACTGAGCTCTCTAATCCCACTCCATTATCTTCAACAGTTATCTCAACATCATTGTTCTTTATGCTGGCATTAACAGTAATAATTCCTCCTGGCCGGGTGAATTTAATTGAATTGTTTGTCAGATTAATCAATATTGTTTTTACCATATCTTTATCTGCATATACATTAATTTCATGCGAAACCTGGTTTATCAGGTTTATGCTTTTTGAATCCGCCGCATTCTTAAGTACTTCAAATTGTTGGTCAACAACTTCTGCAAGATCAAAATGAATTGCATTAACTTTAATCCCGCCTGTTTGTGTTCGCGACCAGGTTAGCAGATTCTCTAAAAGCACAAATGTGTTTTCTGAAGATTTTTTGAGATCAAGAATGAACGATTTCCTTTCATCCTCGCTGATATCATCATATTGTTCTGATAATAAATTGAAAAACCCTAGTATAGAATTGAACGGGCTTCTTAGGTCATGCGAAATAATGCCGAACAATTTATCTTTTGCATCGTTTGCCCTTTTCAGATCTTCAGAATATTTTTCAAGCTGCTGTTCTATCTGCTTGCGTTCGGTAATATCGGTTGCAACACCGACTAATGCCACAACTTCTCCATTCTCGTCAACTACTTTTGATGTAGTCATATATACAGGAAACTCAGTGCCATCTTTTCTTCGGTTTATGACCTCCCCCTTCCAACCGCCATTAAGGGTGGCAGGCAGGATAGAATTGATGAGTTGCTGATCGTTGTTTGGAGAACTTACAATTGAAATGTTTTTATCAATTAATTCTTCCTGTTTATAACCATATACATTCTCGAAGGCTTTGTTCACAAAAATAATTCGATCTGCAATATTCGTAATACTGACACATTCAGCCAGGTTTTCTATGGTGTGTGACAGAAGACGCATTTTTTCTCTTAATTTTTTGCGCTCCGTTATATCTTCTACCATCCATACTGAACCTTCATTTGGATTGACTGGATTAAGCGGGGTTCCAAGAAACCGGCACCAGAACAAATCCCCGTTACTGCGTTGTAACTGGATTGTTTTATCTACTATTTTGTCAGTCTTCATTATATCAAGCCAACTCGTCCTGTTTTCAAAGACTTCATCAGGATTTAAAATAGCTCGTGTAGAGTACCCTTTTAAATCTTTAGTGGTAAGTTGGAAAACTTCACTAAACCTGGAGTTGTTCCATTGAAATTCTTGGTTACGTACCATACAGATACCCAGAGTACTGTTTTCGAGAACAAGGGTTTGCAGAGTATTAGCCTTTTTTAGTTCTTCAACAGCCTTATACCTCTCCTGTTCAGCTATGTTTGCACTCTGAAAAATTGCTCTGCTTAAATTGATTATTACGATTATGCATAGAATTACTGAGAAAATTGTCAAAAAAGCCAGAATCAGCGCTTCATTAATTTTATAATAATGAGTAAAGATTACATTCAAAACTCCCTCAAAAAGAAATACAGATATAATAATAGGAATTAATATTCTGAGCAACCTGGCATCGGGTGTGGGCCCAATAAGTTGCTTGAGAAAAACAGTGTTTTCACCGGCCATAAATAATAGTCCGAACCCAAGGAAAATGAATGATATAGCAGTTCTTAAAGATAATGGAATAACATTTCCTGAATATAAAAACGGTGTTCCGAACAAATATCCCAATCCGGCAATAAATCCTGCAAATACTATTATTATTCCAAGTCCACCTGTTATGTTCCTGATTAAAGCTCGCTCTCTGGTAAGTGTTTTTAACAAAATTGCAGCCCCGCTCATTAAAAACAATAATCCTGAATAGGGTGACATATGCCCTATCGGAAAATTACCAAGTTTTTCTCTTACCGGGAATAAAGTAAAATCAAAATTAAGATCCAGGTTGACTAAATTTCCCACAAATTGCAGAAAACCATATAAAGAGCAGAGGCCAATAACGGACAGAACTATTACCTTATTAATCTTCTTCTTAAATAATTCATCCCCGGATATAAAAATTACTCCATATATCATGAAGAAAATACAGTTTGGAACTGCCATAGGGACATAGTCTGGCATAAAATTTATCAGGAACTGTATGCTGGTTATCCATCCCAATAATGTTATTGCACCTGTTAAAATCACTAAAGTGCCTGATAATTTCATCAACTTTTGAAGCCCAGGTACTTTAGTTATGCTGTTTTTTTTTGACATTGCTAACTGCATATTATAAAAATTCAGATTTAAGTTAAGGCTGCTAAAAATCAAATTTAGTATCAATAACGATAATAGCAATAATTAATTTTGAAGAACTTGGAAGTATCTTCAGAAAAGTGGTCCAACTTACAACAGCCTACTCTCTAAGCTACGGGCTCCGCTACTCTGCGGAAGCCTTGAAACGGGTTTGCCTCACACAATCATTTCGGCCTGGGCTTTTGCGCACGAAATGGTAGTGACTAACACCACTTTTGTATTGAAAAAATTCTTTATCAATATTTTTCCCCTTAAAAACTTCTTAAAAAAATCCTATAAAATCAGGTTGCTATATGCGATCTACCATAATGAGTTGCCGCAATCACTTGTGCAATTATTTTCCGACAATTTCAGTGTTTTGGTGACGGGGTCTGACGCCTTGGCGTCATGCATAAGCGTTGAAATTGAGCGACTTTGGTAACAAACAAAAAGACTCTAACTGATTAGGTTAGAGTCTTTTGTGGAGCTGCGGGGAGTCGAACCCCGGTCCAAACACGGAAGTCATACGCTTTCTACATGCTTATTTCTGCTTGATTTTCGTGACCTGTCAGCTGCAGAACAACCTAACCTGCCCTTATTTCCTGTTTGTTTCGCCATCGGGTCGGAACAACCTTCAGACTAGCCCCGGATTGCGTGCGTCTCCGTGTCGGATTGGATCAGGGCTTGACCGTCCGGGAAACGTCTCGTCCCAACACATGTGCCGGGAGATTATGCCTTTCGGCGTAAAGTGCTTAAGCTACTGTTATTCGCTTATGCTGCGAGAGCGTAATTAGATTCGCCTTTTATTGTTTTGTGACTCTGTTTAAGGAACGCGTCACCACACCCTGCATGCTTACATAACACCTCTCATGCTGTCAAAACCATGTCAGCCCCGGTGATATATGCCGCAAAGGTACACAAAAGTAAATAAAGCAGAAAGTCTGTAAAGCCGAAAGTCTCTACTGAATACTGTAAGTTCTAAGCAGGGATAATAATCCGGTAATTTCCGCTTAAATGCATCAAACTAAAGAGGTACAACAAACCGTCATAATAAGGGTCAAAATATCCGTCAGAATAGGGTTGCAGTCTGGCATTCCATACTGCATCGACAAATTTCCAGCTTTTGGCCCGGGTTCCCATCAGAGAAGCTGCAGCTGAAGTAGATACCAATCCGAGAGAATGACGTAATTTCTGATACCCTCCGGCCTGAAGAATGTAGGTGGGAAGAGTCCCGTCTATATTGAACTGATCTTCAAAAGTATCAATTCCCCTGCAGAACAAAAAGTTTTGAATCCGCTTTCCATAATCCTGTTGCCATTTTTTGTCTTTAGCAAACCAGGAATAATCCATGGCTATGTTCATTGGTACCCTCCATGAGTCATAGCGGAAAGCACCTCCCATGCGACCCCTGGTTTTTGTGACTCCGCTAAAATCAGTATAATCGGCATTCAGACCGGTTACAGGATTGCAGGCTCTGTGCAGAAAAACCCTGGCAGTATCGGCGCAGTCCCTGTAGAATTGTCCTCTGCCGTCATTGGCATATTCAGCCCAGATTTCAAAAAAAGCAGGCAACTGGTATGAAGGATCGGTAAAGTTATATCCAAAATTATCAGGTGTAAATGTAATCTGTTTGTGTTCTACGTTGATCACATTCTTTATGCCCAGTGTTCCGTCTTTACTCCACATTGCATCCAAAATTCTTCTGGCTTCGGCGTAATAATTGATTCCTGTATTATTTCCCCAGCGATTGGATGCAAATAACAAATCAGTGACAAAATAGAATTCT
>DATCHE010000060.1:0-9227 GCA_036508535.1 Bacteroidales bacterium
TTAAAAAAATCGATTAAAGCCTGTTCCTGATGCTTTGCGGGTTTATTGTTTTCAACAATATCTACATAGGCTTTGAAACCAACCCTAAACCCATCTTCCACAATTTTTCTGAAATATTCCCGATATGGTGTTATATTGGCACTACTTGAAAAAATGCTCCTTCTGCAACATGCTGTAAGTCCATCTCTTTTGTAAGAAGTGCCCAGGTGCATGTACTCACCTTCAATAATCTGTCGGTTCAGTGCAGGCCCGATCATTGTCACGCAAGCCATGTCTGAACCAACCATTGTCTGAAAACCTTGTCGCTCACATCCCATCCATTTTGCAAGCATATCACCAAATGCAGCCACTTCAGTTTCGTCCATACCTGGTTCCAATACTGCCAGCATTGCTCTCAGGGCAAGTGAAGTAACATAGGCTGAATCTTCGACAAGCCTCATTTCATTTGCACTTTTTAGGTTTTTTACTTTCTGAAATGGGACTTGAGTATCGATAACATTATCTTTTCCAACAATTTCTTCCAGGTTGGCTATGATTCCGTCAGGAATAACCTGCCGGGGAGATAAAATCCCTATACGTTTGACCTTCCTGCCTGCAATCGTTTCCAAAATATCCTTTAATGAAAATCCTTCCACAGGGTACTTTTCATCTGCCAGTTGCAGACTCTCGGTTGGATACACCATAATTCCTGCACGTTTTGCCAGTTGTCCTGCAATATAAACTCCTTCAAATCCGGCTATAATCCCTGAGGTGTAAGGATCAGGACCCAGACCGAAAGCTACTTGTTCAATAGAATAGTTTGTATTTCCCCCAAGATATGGCACATCCCCGCTGTAGTGTTCGTCTGAAAAAGCAAAAGCAACATCAATAGTATGCTCTTTCAGTAAGGCTTTCCACGTTTTCTGACGACGCTCTACAAATTCCTCCTTTGGTATTGAATAATAGCGATCAATCTTGGGAGATTTTTCAATTATTATCTCCAGTTTGTTAAGTTTTTTCGACAAAGTTTCTTTCATGGTCTTTGAATTAATTAATTTAACCTGTATTTAATTATTTATAGCCCTTGTATTTCTGTATTCGCCCTTGAAATAGTTTATGCCAATAGCATCATACCGCTTCTTACCTATTTCTAAACGTGATAAAAAACCTTCAAAATCTTTTTTCGATGCCGGAGTCCAACCGGTTTCTGCAATTGCAAACATTCTCGGATAAACCATATACTCTAAAAGCCCAGGAGAATCAACAAATTCTGACCACAAGCAACCCTCCAGACCAAGTATATATTTCTGCTCATCCGCATTCAACTTTTCTGGCAACGGATTAAATGAATAAACTTTTTCAAGCGGAAGATAACCACCTGCTGCAAGCGGCTGGCCTTCAGGTTCACATTGATATATGTATAAATAAACATCATTATATGGGCTCATTATTACATCATGTTTTTGTTTAGCTGCCTCAATACCCCCTTCTATTCCTCTCCACGACATTACAGTGGCTTCCGGCGCCAATCCCCCTTCAAGGATTTCATCCCATCCGATAAGTTTCCTGTCTTTTGAAATGAGGAATTTTTCAATTCGTTGGATAAAATAACTTTGAAGTTCTTTCTCGTCTTTTAAACCCTCTTTCTTCATCCTATCCTGACAGGCCTGGCATTTTTGCCAGCGATCTTTAGGACATTCGTCACCGCCAATATGGATATATTTCCCTGGGAACAGATCAATCACTTCACTCAGTACATCTTCAAGAAAATTGAATGTTGCATCTTTCCCTGCACAATAAACATCAGGAAAAACACCCCACTTGGTTGCAACCTCAATTGGACCTCCTGTGCAGGAAAATTCAGGGTATGCAGCCAATGCTGCTGATGAATGTCCGGGCATTTCTATTTCGGGGATAATTGTAATAAACTTCGACTTAGCATAAGCAACAATATCTTTAACTTCTTCCTGTGTATAAAATCCCCCATAAGGTTTGCCATCGAATACTTGCGGCTTTTCATTCCCGGACCCGACAAGTGTTTCTTTTCTGAACCCTCCGATTGTCGTTAATTTAGGGTATTTTTTGATCTCAATCCTCCAGCCCTGGTCTTCTGTAAGATGCCAGTGGAATGTATTCATTTTGTGAAGGGCCATCATGTCTATATATCTTTTAATATAAGCAACCGGGAACATATGACGTCCTACATCAAGATGCATCCCTCTATATACAAACCCTGGCTCATCCTTGATCTCACATGCCGGCACCGAAAGTACAAGGCCTTCAACTATTTTTTTCTTCTCGACTTCCACTGGGAGTAGCTGTCGGAGAGTCTGAACTGCGTAAAACATACCAACAGCTGATTTGGCTTTAATAATAATTTTTTTAGGAGTTATATTAAGTACATATCCTTCGTCATTCACAATAGAAGGGTCAAACGACATAAATACCGAATGCGATATTTCCTTACTCCCCTGTTCAACAGGAATACTTAATCCTGTCGGATTTTTTATAAGAAGGGCAAGATAGTCGGCAGCCAGTTTCGTTTCATTGTTGAGGGTTGAGAGAATGATTTTGCTCTTTTCAGAAAATGTAAAACTTCCATTCATCGATACGAGTGAGACAGGTGCGGGGATTATCGCATAAATATTTTTATTGTCTGATGAGAAACCTAAATTGCAACAAGCAATCAGAAATATCATTGAAAGAAGGAGATAAAAACTTTTTTTCATCATATTGAAATTTAATTTTTAAAGGAATGATGGAACACCCATGTTGGTAATTTTATTGCTGCTGTGTTTGCGTTGGTAAAAGATAGGTATCTCATCAGAAAATAATTTTATTATTATCGGCTTGACGGAACCCACATGTCTGAAAATTATATTCATGTGCGTTTGTGTATGGAATGCATGTGGGTTTCATAGCTATTTGAGTTATACTTTAATAAATATTTTTCGTTTATACATAAAATATAAAAACAACCAGCTTACTAATAGATAAGTAATAGAAGCAATAACAGCTTGCACCGATGGATCAGAGGAACAATTAATAAGCCCTTTGAAGAAAAAATCACTCATCCTCTTGAAATCAAGAATTCCAGATTGACACGCATAAATAAAAATTGCATTCGAACCAATTACAATGAAAAAAAATGACCACTTTTTAAATTTCCAAACATCTATTATAAGATAAAATATGGATAAAAGTATTAAACTCCATCCTCCGGCAAAAACGACAAATGAACTTGTCCATATCTTTTTAATAATAGGAAAATTAATGTTCCATAATAATCCAATCCCTAAAAACAATATTCCTGCCGCACCTAAAAGGAGCGCTTTTTTTAAACCGGGCAAATTTTTATTTTCAGTTATTAAAAATTGACCTGTCAGAACTCCCATCAAACCCATTGCCACTCCGGATATATGGCCTAAAATACCTTCAGGATCCAAAATCCCGGGGAAATACCACTGATAAAAACTTCCTGGTAATAATAAACGATCGATATATCCGGCCAAATTACCTTCTGGAGTCATTACTCCAGCACCATAACCAGGAACCGGTATTAGCTTCATAATTGCCCAATAACCAAGTAAAAGGCCAGCAAACCAAAGTATTTGACCTCTTATTTTAGTATTTAAATAAATCACTGTGGCAAAAAACCATCCAATCCCAATCCGTACTAATACGTGAGTATACCTGTAATGTGCAAAGTCGAAATTCTGGATTCCCCCATTAGCCAGTATAATGCCTAAGACGATAAGAATAAATAATCGCGTTATAGTATGTTGGTAAATTTTTTTCTTGGTATGACCAAGCTGTAGTCTCTTATTAATTGAAAAAGGAATAGACACCCCAGCAATAAAAAGAAACAAGGGGAAGATCATATCCTCAAAATTAAAACCTTCCCAATACTTATGTTCCAATTGTCCGGCCCACCAGTTTAATACTGGCCAGTTGGTATATTTAGCAAGCGCTTCAAATATTGCGCCGCCACCTACAATCCAAAACATATCAAACCCCCGCAATGCATCAAGTGACACTAAGCGTTCCGATTTTATCGGTTTTTCATTATTTTGTTCCATCTGATTAATTTTTTATTATTGAAAAAAGTACTTAATGAATTATAAATATTGTATTCCTTTATTCTTTTTCTGCTTAAATTCCTAAATTCTCACACTTCCTTTATTTACCTGTGGCTACCTGTCACTAACCATGTAGTTTAAAACTAAAAAGAAGGTGTCCTTTTTGAACATTTACTTCGAGATCTATAACAACACAGGGATTAGTGATCTGGTCTTATGCTTAAAGACCGCAGGTTAAAAACGGAATAAGACCAAATAAGCATAACCCCTTTCAATATATAATATTTAGGGGATGTTGAAAAAGTTCTTTATGACTTTATGATTTATATACTTTTTCAATATCCCCAATTATTTGACTTATATTCAGATAAAACTTAATATCCCCAGTTTTGTTTGAGCTTTGTATTTTGATCAATTGCAGCCTGTGGAATTGGATTGAAGTACATGTTTTGAGTAAATGTATGCGATCGATGAAGAGAAGTTATTGTATAAACCCACACTCCACTGTCATTAGCCGGCACAGAGTTTCTGATCACCATGCAATGCAAATCTGAATTCATATCTGTCATTGCATCTTTCCAGCGCCATATGTCATACAGTCTCTTATCTTCATAGACTAACTCAACTCTGCGCTCGTGATGAATTGCAGTACGCATCTGATCCTTGGTCAAACCGGCAGGTAATGGCGGAAGATCAGTTCCTGGCCTTTGTCTGATAGCATTAATTGCTTCATAAACAGAAGCATCAGGTCCGGCAGCTTCGTTCTGAGCTTCAGCATAATTTAGCAAAACCTCTGCGTAACGGTAGTAAACATAGTTCTGACCACTCAAAATGCCTGGATCATGAAGGTTATCCAACTTCTTTTTATAATAATAACCCGTATTTCCAACATCATCTGAACCAAAGTCGATTTGATTTAATGAAGGATGCACTAAATCAATACGGGTATAGATAGTGTCAGTTGTTGACATCCAGTCTTGTTTATAAGGCGCTCCATCATAAACGATAAAATCGTAAAACCTTTTTTCCCGGCCTACATAAGGATTCTGATCATTATAGCCGGATGTCGGGTCGATAATATCTTTCCCATTAGCCATCTGATATTGGTCAACCATCTCCTGGGTGGGACAATAATTACCCCAGCTATAATAGGTACCGTGTATCCATACAGGTCCACCATATTGATCATAGGTATTTGGCATAATGATACCAACCTGTTGCCTGTCCCAAATAACTTCAGAGTTATACTCATTTGCTTCCCACCAGAACTCAGCCATTTTTGGGAATAATTTATAAATACCGCTGCCTTTATGTCCGTAGGTGTCAATAAATTGTTTATTAGTGGCAGCAGCAGTTGCCCATCTGGCAGGATCAGGAGTTGCAAAACTCTGTAAATTATCAGAACTACTCGGAACTGCAGGATCTGCAGAGTTATAAGCCGGACTGGCTGCAAATACCTGAAGCCATCCTTTTAATGCCAGGGCAGCCCCAAGAGTTGCTCTACCTGCTTCTGCATCGCCGTGATTATATTTAACTTCAAGATTTCCGGCATTGATTACATCATCTAAATCCTTGATAATGAAATTAAAAGTATCTTCGAAGCTACTCCTTGGTACATAAAGCTGATCTTCATTCATAGTTGCTCTATCCTGGGGTTCTGTAATAATAGACAACCCCCCAATACGCATAAACAATTCGCTGTAAAAATAGGCTCTTAAATATTTAGCTTCATCAATACGTTTTGCAATCCATTCTTTTGAAAAATTCTTGGCGTTTTTGTTCACTTCCTGAATAAACGTATTAATCTTTCTGATTTTAGTGTATGTTTCAGGCCAGTTTGCATCATTAGCAGGACCTGTAAGTTGACCCCAGATGTCGTAATTATTACTTGAAGCAATACAGATACCTTTGTGCCAGTTAAAAGATGTGTAGTAAAATTCTTGATCATTATCAGCGGTAAAATTATCAAGATTATCAGACTGATTACCTTTCTGAACAAGGTCCGCGTAACAGCTATTTAAGAATATGTCAGTATTATCTTCTGTGGCCCACATAGTAGCGTCTTCCAGGTTTGACTTATTTACGGTTTCAAGGAAATCTTCCTGCTTACAGGAAAAAGTGCTTATAAGTATTAATCCTATAAACCCAATGTTTCTTACTATTTTAAACTTTATCATAGTGTTTAATTCTTATTAATGAGATAATTAGAAGGTTATATTTGCACCAAAAGTATATGACTTCATGTTAGGATAGGCGACGTCAAGATTGGTATAGCCCATTTCCGGATCCATAAACTTAAGTTTGCTCAAGGTTAAGATGTTTTGTCCCGTAAAATATACCCTTACACTCTTAATCTTCAAAAATTGTGTAACCCTGGTCGGAAGTGAATAGCCGAAAGTACCGTTTTTCAACCTGAGAAAACTTGTATTCCTCATCCAGAAATCTGATACTTGAACATCATTATTTGCAGTTGGGGCGGAAGTAGCTCTTGGATATGTGCCATCCTGGGTCTTTGGTGTCCAGTGGTCATTAAAATATTCATAATCACAGTTACTATTGTTATTGTTAAATGGAACCGTCATGAAGTTCTGGACACTTAATGTGCTCATTGCTGAACCCTGGAAGAACAAACTAAGATCAAATCTTTTCCATTCAGCAGTAGCAGTAAAACCAAAACTCATTAAAGGATATTCAGGATAACCTATTTTGACTTCGTCGTTATTATCAATTATACCGTCGGGGACACTATTTGGACCACTGATATCTTGATACTTAATATCTCCCGGATGCAGTTCTCCAAACTGGACAATGTTATATCCATCGGCAGCATTAATTATGCCATCTCCGTTTTTGTCATCCGCAGTGGAAAACAACCCCAGAGCATGATAGCCAAATGGAGTACCATAAGGTTGGCCTGTCCTTCTGCGATTAGGATTATTAAAGGTAGCAGCAGTTTCAAATACCTTAACCATTTTGTTTTTGGCAAGACTTAAATTAACATCTAAACCTAATTTGAGTCCGTTTTGCAATTCCTTTCTGGACCCAATAGACAACTCAAAACCCTGGTTTTTCATTTCCCCGGCATTTTCTTGAGCGAGAGATAGACCATATTCAATAGGAACAGTAATCGCCGGAGCCAGCAACATACCGGTTCTGTCTTCAAAGAAATAGTCGAATTCAACCATTAACAAACTTTTCCATAATGAGGCTTCAAAACCGACATCTGTTTTTGTAGATATTTCCCAGGTGATATTAGGATTTGCTTCAATGGAGGAATAAGCTTGCTGAACCATTGTGCCAGTCCCAAAAGCATAACCATTTCCAGCTAAAGTATACCCGCTTAGATATTGATATGAAGAACCTGCAAGGTTACCTGATTTTCCCCACGAAGCCCTGATTTTCAGATTATTGACATAAGACAGGCTTTTCATAAAACTTTCTTCCGAAATCCTCCATCCGGCTGAGAAGGCTGGAAAATATCCCCATCTTTTACCCGGGGCAAAATAGAAATGTCCATCATAACGGCCTGATGCTTCCAGTAGGTATTTATTATTATAGACATACCCTAACCTGTATAAGTATCCAATCTGTCTACCTACAGATGATGTACCGCCATTGTCATAATCGTTTTTGTCTGAACTACCCATGTTCATTTCATCAACCGCGATAGTAAAATTATTCCTTTGGGCAAATAACTCATCATATGTACTGCTTCGTGCTTCTGCAACGAGTAATCCTGTGATATCATGGAGACCAAAGGCTCTATGGTAATTAACAAAGGCCTGGTAAGTAAAATACTTTCTCTGAGTCTGTGTCTCAGCCAGGTAAATGAAATTAGGAGCGTTTCCCTCTAGTCCTCCACTTTCTAGTGTATAAGTATAAGGTGTTGTACTGGTATTTTGAGAGTAGTAATAGAAAGGTTTGTGCCAGTCCTTAATATAATTGTCTCGTGTGTCGTAACTGGCAGTTCCCTTTACACTCAATCCTTCTATAAAAGGTAATTGCTGCTCTATCGTAATCGTACTTAAAAGCGTATTCCCATCATTTTTAGAATAACCTGCCTTAAGTATACCTACCGGAGAGTTACCTGCAAATGCTCCCCAAAGACCGTTAGTGTAATAGATTGACTCTATAGGGATAAATTTGTATCCACCTCTGAAAAGCTGAGTTGAGGGTGTTATATTACCGGAAAGATCTTTGAGCGTCGTTGCTGCAGGGTCAATATCGTTGGTACGTTCTACCGATCCGAGGATAGAAAAAGATACTGTTGTAGTTTTGGTAACCTTTGATTCGAGGTTTATGTTAGCGTTAAACCGACTGTAATTTACAGCATCAAAAACACCATCTTGCTTGTAATATCCCAATGCAGCAAAATATTTCATTTTTTCAGAACCACCACTTAGTTGCAAATTATGTTTTTGAACAGGAACTGACATATTTACCAGATCTTTAGTACTACTATTCGGGTATTTATCAGGATCTGATGCGTTCAAAGCATCATAATTAGCTATCAGGTCTTCTGCAAATGGTATTGTTGTCAAACCTGGATTTTCATTGCGGTATGCTTCATTTCGCAATCTCATATAGTCTTTAGCATCCAGAAGATTTGGATAGTATGTTGGTGTTTGCCAGCCATAATAAGTGTTAAGTGTAAGGGTAGGTCCACCTACCGCTCCTTTTTTGGTAGTAATCAGGATAACGCCGTTAGCACCTCCTAATCCATAAGGAGCAACTGCAGCAGCATCTTTAAGAACAGATATTGACTCGACAATTGACGGATCAACCTCACTGATA
Source organism: Bacteroidales bacterium (assembly GCA_036508535.1). Lineage (GTDB taxonomy): Bacteria > Bacteroidota > Bacteroidia > Bacteroidales > VadinHA17 > LD21. The sequence goes on from DATCHE010000060.1 coordinate 8,853, forward strand.
TTATCCCTTATAATACCATCAACAACTATTAATGGCGCATTTGTTCCGGTAGTTGCGATACCCCTGATATGAATGTCAGGGCTGTCTTGACCAGGTTGCCCACCGTTAGGCCTCATGCTAACTCCTGCCAGTTTTCCGGCAACGGAATTGCTTATATTGGAAACCGGTACACTGGCAATCTCTTCTCCCTTTACAACACTCACTGATCCGGTAATAGTGGTTTTTTTCTGAGTGCCGTAACCAACAACAACAACCTCGTCCAGACCAATTGCAGACTCAACCATAGTTACATCGATTTGGGTTAAGGTGCCGATACTAATTTCCTGAGGTTGCATTCCGATAAAAGTAAATGTCAGGCTTTTTGATCCGGGAGGT
>DATCHE010000061.1:0-12026 GCA_036508535.1 Bacteroidales bacterium
AAAAATGGATGCAATAATTGAAAGATTAAGACAGGATCTAATCAAGAATGCCGATGAAAAGACAAAACTGTCAGGCGAAAGATTCTTTAAGGAAGAAGTAAAAATGTACGGTGTAAAATCTGCAGTTGGCAGTCGTATTGCCAGGGAGCATTATAAAGTGATACAGGACAAGAGCAAATCACATATTTTTTCATTATGCGAAGAACTATGGAAATCAGGTATAATGGAGGAATCCTTTGTTGCCTGCAACTGGTCCTATTCTGTTCGAAAGGATTATGCACCTGCTGATTTTGTAATTTTTGAAGGATGGGTAAATAACTACGTAAAGAACTGGGCATCGTGCGATACGCTTTGCAACCACACAATCGGAACTTTTATTGACATGTATCCTGAATTTCTTACCGGTTTAAAAAGATGGGTTCTATCTGATAACCGTTGGGTAAAGCGTGCTTCATCTGTTTCACTTATCATACCTGCAAAAAACGGCAAGTTTCTGGATGATATTTTCGAAATAGCTGATATACTGCTTACTGACAAAGATGATATGGTGCAAAAAGGGTATGGCTGGATGCTAAAAGCTGCGAGCAAAACTCATGAGAAAGATGTATTCAATTATGTTATAAAACATAAATATTCTATGCCGCGAACCTCATTACGATATGCAATAGAAAAGATGCCTAACGAATTAAAAGCAAAGGCTATGGCAAAATAATGGCTCTTCTTTATACCTTTGCGAAATAATTAAAATTTCAATGAGAAGAGTCATTTCAATCATATTCGTATTTACACTGCCCCTCTTTGCTTTTTCGCAGGACAGGATCACCGGACGCGATTTTGCGACAAGAAGCGAAGTTATTGCCCGGAATGGCATGGTAGCAACAAGTCATCCTCTGGCTACGCAGGCAGCTCTCGATATTCTTAAAAAAGGCGGTAATGCAATTGATGCTGCAATAGCTGCCGATGCAGTACTTGGAGTAGTTGAGCCAACAGGTGCAGGTATTGGAGGCGACCTGTTTGCTCTGATCTGGAGTGCAGACAAAAACAAGCTGTACGGATTAAATGCAAGTGGAAAATCGCCCCGGTCGCTTAAGCTTTCATTTTTTAAAGAAAATGGATATGAATTAATACCTTCTTACGGGCCTCTTCCTGTTTCAGTTCCGGGATGCGTGGATGGCTGGTTCGAAATGCACGATATGTTTGGCCGTCTTCCGATAAAGGATATTCTTCAGCCTGCAATAACTTATGCCCGGGATGGTTTCCCGGTAACCGAGGTTATTGCATATTACCTCGCGAAAGGGACAGATCTTCTGAAAGAGTATCCGAATATTAAGGAGGTTTATATGCCGAACGGAAAAGCTCCTGTAAAAGGTGAAATATTCAGAAATCCTCTTCTGGCTAATACACTTGATAAAATTGTAAAAGGTGGGAGGAACGAATTTTACAGGGGTAGTATTGCCCGGGATATTGATGCATTTATGAAAAAACAGGGTGGTTTCCTCAGTTACGATGATTTGTACAGGCACAATTCAGAATGGGTAGAACCTGTCAGTTCAAACTATCGGGGGTATGATGTATGGGAACTTCCGCCAAACGGACAGGGAATTGCGGCGCTGCAAATTCTTAATATTCTGGAAGGTTATGATATTGCTTCCATGGGTTTTGGTTCAGCCGACTACATTCATGTATTTACTGAAGCAAAAAAGCTGGCTTTTGAGGACAGGGCAAAATATTACGCTGATCCCAGATTCAGTGCTACGCCGGTTTCACAGCTAATTTCAAAAAAATATGCAGCTGAAAGACGCAAGCTTATCGATCGCGATAAGGCGGCAAAAATATATAGCGCCGGCAAGATTGAAGCCGGAAATACAATTTATCTGACTGTCGCGGACCGGTTTGGCAATATGGTATCTCTGATACAGAGTAATTATCGTGGCATGGGATCGGGCATGTGCCCTACCGGACTCGGTTTCATTTTGCAGGACAGGGGTGAAATGTTCAGCCTTTCGGAGGGTCATAATAATGTTTATGCTCCGGGTAAAAGACCCTTTCATACTATAATACCGGCATTCATAACAAAGAGCGGTAAACCATATATCAGTTTTGGAGTTATGGGTGGCGATATGCAGCCTCAGGGGCATGCCCAGATAGTAATTAATCTGATAGATTTTAAAATGAATCTTCAGGAAGCAGGCGATGCTCCCAGAATGCACCATATAGGATCTTCAGAACCCACAGGTCAACAGATGACAGATGGAGGGATACTCCTTCTGGAGAGTGGTTTCCGTACAGAAGTAATTCAGAAACTGATGTCAATGGGGCACACAATCCAGTGGGATCTGGGCGGGTACGGTGGCTATCAGGCAATTATGTGGGATGAAAAAAACAGAGTATGGTTTGGCGCCTCAGAATCGCGTAAAGACGGACAGGCGGCGGGGTATTAAACGGCACAGGGCACAGGGCACAGGGCAAAGAGCTCAGGGCTTAACACCCAACAGATCGATAACTCCGTTAATAAACGTCAACGGATGTATCGGATTTCCCGGAACATACAGATCTATATGATGTTCCTCAATAAATTTTCTGTTAATAGCAGGACTGTCGACGAAAATGCCTCCGCTTATAGCATCCGTACCGGCAAGAATTAGAATTTTAGGTGATGGAATTGCATCGTAAGTAACCTGTAATGCTTCTGCCATATTCTTAGTAATCGGCCCGGTTATTACCAGACCATCTGCATGCCTTGGCGAGGCAACAAACTCGATACCGTATCGTCCCATATCAAAATTCACATTGCCGCATGCATTAAGCTCAAGCTCACAGCTGGCATCCCCTCCTGCTGAAACCTGTCTCAGTTTCAGAGATCCCCTGAAAAGTTTTTGTATCTCTTTTCTGATCAGATCAGGATTCAGTATTATCGGATCAACTGAACCCTCTGAGATTATTAAGGTTTCTCTCTCATTTGCAGAGAGTCTGTAATCAGTTGTAAAATGAATTTTACCAGGAAAAAGCCTTGAACACTCACCGCAGAAAGTACATTTTCCAAGATCTAGCCTCACAGGACCTGTTAAAATTGCATCAGTAGGACAAATAGAAACCAGTTTCAATTCATCAACCTTCTCTAAGCTAATCTCAGGACGACCTCTGAATATGCCCGGAACTTTGGCTTTGGTGGGATCAGGGATAAATTGTTTACCCTGATGATACAGTATTTTAAGTGTTTTTAACATCGTAGTTTATCTTTTCCGTATTTTAAAGATCGTGTCCGCAATATGACAGGTCAAAGCTTTTATTGCTGACAGGAAAGTCAGAAATCTCATTGTTCCTTACTGACAATGCTACTGCAAGCCAGTTATGAAATGAAGCATCCTTTACTTTATAAATTGTCAAATTCCCATTTCCGTCAGTAATTGCTGCATGGCATATTTCACCTCTCCAACCCTCTGTCAGTGATATGGCAAATGAATCGGGTTGTAGTCCGGGATTATTATCCTGAACCGTTTCTGCCGCAGGAATCTCCTTTAATAACCTTCTGATATAACTTATAGACTGTAAAACTTCCTCCTTCCTGATCTGAACTCTTGAATAAACATCACCATGATGTTTAACAATCGGTTCGTGATTCAACTCAGGGTATAATCCATAAGGATGAGACATTCTGATATCCCTTTTAAGATCATCCATCCTTGCCGACATACCAACGGTGCCAATTGAAAGTAATTGATCGCGCTTCACTGTTCCGGTTCTTTCAAACCTCGATAATGAACTTGGTAAGCTTGCAAGCTCTCCATTCATTTCAATGAAATCAGGCTCAAACGCATCGAGAATTGATGTCAGCCTCCCGGCAAGTTCTTTGGTAAATGGAAATGGTTCATAACCGGTACGTATTAAACCTTTTGCCAGACGGTTACCGCACCATTCCTGAAAGAAGTTAATAATAGGTGTTCGTAGTCTTCCGAATACAGAACTACCAAGCTGGTAAGCGATATCTGTACATAAGGCACTCAAGTCGCCTGTATGAACAGCAATGCGCTCGATCTCCTGTGCAATGGTTCGTGAATAATCAGTCTGCCGGCTGGGATTGGTTCCACTCAGACTCTCCCATAAATAAGTAAATGCAGATGCGTGACCAACAACAGAATCACCTGCAATGGACTCTGCAAGAGTTATCAGCTGAATAGGTTTTTTCTTATCAAGAAAAAGCTGTTCTATTCCTCTGTGCTGATAACCTAACTGTATTTCCAGATGCAATATCTGTTCCCCGTTGCAAACAAATCTGAAATGCCCTGGTTCAATTATACCGGCATGAACCGGACCTACTCCTACCTCGTGAAGTTCTTCGCTGTCAACATTAAAAAACGGATAATTCTGAATAGTCTGCGATTTCTCAGCTCTGTTTTCAGGGTAGCGAACAGGCTTCAACCAGGGATGATCAATGAAACCAATGCCAAAGTTTTCGTGGATCTCGCGTTCAAATTTTTCGAATGCCAGGTTTTTTGCCGATAACGAATTCAGAACGGAATCAGCTTCTACCACCGTTGACGAAACCATTATATTTTGCTGAGTATCATCTGCAATACAACAGATCAACCGTATTTTATTAATTTCCCTGAAACCAAAGTACATGACACAGTGCCTTTCGGGACGATCATCAAAAGCTGTGTTTATAAGATCAAAAAACAAAGAATACTTTATTTGCGGTATTGAAGCTACCGGTATCGTCTGGTGGTTATTTAATATTTTAAAGCTCATATTAATGGGGTAAGATTTTTACTGCGTCCTGAATTAACTGAACAAAAATTGCAGGTGGATTCAGCCCAAGCCAGATTGCAGTAAACAAGAGAATATACTGCGAAAGAGATTCCCACGGACTTGTTTTAGGAATCTTAGATTCGTCCAATCCGGGAACGGGAAGAAACAATATCTTAAGAATATTTTTTCCGAATGCCCAGATAACAATCGTAAGCAATAGTAAGACAGTTATCAATAGTAAAATATAATTCCCTTCAAACAGAGATCGGAAGATAAGGAATTCGCTTACAAACAAACCAGAAGGAGGCATTGCAGTAGCGCTGATAAATCCAATCAATAAAACGATTGCTCCGACAGGGTTATATTTAAAATAATTACCTACCTGCTGAATGCTTTTGCTCTGAAAAGTTCTGTACAGCTGGTTATATTGAAAAAATATACTGGATTTTACAAATGTATGCAGTATAATATGCAGAATGGCAGCATAATAACCAATTCCACCGGCCGCTATACCGAGCATCACAATACCCATGTGTTCAATACCTGAGTAAGCTAACATTCTTTTAATGTTCATAACCTTTGTCATATATACTGTAGCTACAAAAATTGAAAGGAAAGCCGCAATAAAAATGACGAGGTTAGCCCATTGATGAAGTGGTGTATTAGCAATGATGGAATAAAACCTGAATATCCCGACAAAGCCAAGGTTCATGAGGACACTTGCCAGCAATGCTCCTGCGGGTGCGGGCGCTTTGTCTTTTGCGTCAATACCGGCGGTGTACATGGGAACCAGACCAAGCTTAGCTGTAAATCCCGTAAAAATAAACAGGAATGCAAGTCTGAGCCAGAACGGGTTCAACTTATCCTTATATACCATCAGGTTAGCAAATGACAGATCATTAGAGCCGGCACTTTGAAGCGATAGACTGAGAAATAATATTCCGATAAACACAAAAGTTATGCTGATGGCGCATATAAAAACATATTTCCAGGTTCCTTCAAGGGCAAGCTTATTACGATGATGATAAATTAACATAGAGGCAGCCAGAGTTGTCAATTCTGTAAAAATCCATATTACTGCAATGTGATTGGCAAGATAGGCAGCGCTGATTGCAGTCAAAAGAACAACTATTGCAGAAAAATAGATTGCTCTCGATTGTGGTGTTTCATCATGACGTATAATATAAAGGTAGCTATGAAAAAGCGCCGGAATAGCAACAATGCTTAAAGCCAGTAAGAGAAGCAAGCCTAGTGAATCAAAAGTAAAATATTCAAAAGAGCTGTTTTTATACTGGTAACAGGCATAAATTGCAAAACACGTTTGGAGAATTCCAAACATCACTATCAGAATATTGTTTAAAACAGTATTCCTGTTTGCAAATAAAATTCCTGCAATTAAAAAAGCGCTTATCAGATAAATCAAAATCATTATTCCTGTTATTAATAGTCTTTAAGATTTGTAAGCTGGTCTACATCAGCATTTTTAAATACGTCACCAATTTTATTTAAGAAGATCCCCAATATCAAAACACTAGCAAAAACGTCGAGCATAATTCCAAGGTTAACAAGGTTAGGCATTTCGTTGCCGACAGCCAGAGAAAGCACAAATACACCATTTTCAATCATGAGATAACCCATAACGTGGGTTATAATTTTCTTTCGTGAAGCGATAAAATACAACCCTGTAAATAGTGTAGAAAGAGAGACAATGAAAAATATTTTATCGAGGTGAGTATCCTGAATGGAATTAGCCAGTAATACTGTGATTACCACAATCATCGTAACAATTATAAGAGATATGAAATGTGGCAGATAGGGTTCAGATTCCCTTGTGATTTTATTTCTTTTAATCAGATAACCCAGAAAGATCGGGACAGCCAGCGCTTTGAAAACAATAGTTTCAAGCAGTATAAGAACAAGGTTCCATGTCTGAATTTCCTGAAGTTGCAGGAATGTAACACCAAAAAGTATAAAACCCTGCAGAGCAAGAACTCTCACATAAGTTATTATTCTGTTAGCAATAGCTACATACAGAATACTGATAATAAATATGATCAACAATACGTTTGTCATCTTTGAAATTTTAAACAAATTTTTCCAAAACAAGCAAAACACCCAGAAAAATTAAAAAGCTTACAGAAGAAAGTGCCAGAATGAACTGAGGATTATGGCTCATTCTGAACCGTGCCATAAAAGATTCAATCAGTCCTATCATTACCGCAAACAGTACCTGAATAAACAGGAACACTACCAATGCCCATCCAAATCCCAATGTTCCAAGAAAGAAATCAGCTATAATTGCCCCATACATAGCAAACTTCAGATACCCTGCAGAAAGTATTAATCCAAGGTCGAATCCGCTATTATCAAGTATCATTACTTCGTGAACCATGGTCAATTCAAGATGCGTTTTTGGATCATCCATTGGCATTCTGCTGTTTTCTATCATCGCTATCATTAAAAGCACAAATGCCGCCATCCCTCCAAGCATATATGTTATTGAGGAGCCTAGATGCAATGATGAAAAGATTTCATAAAATGAAGTATTTCCTGTAAGTAACGCAAATGAACCAATCAGAATAAAGAAGGCGGGTTCAGCAAACATTGAGTAGAGAGCTTCGCGGCTGGCTCCCATCCCTTCAAAACTGCTTCCTGTATCCATTGCAGATATTATGCTGAAAAATTTTCCCAGAGCAAGAATATACGCAAAAAAAATAAAATCGCCATCGAAGCTGATAATACCTTTATTTTTACCGAATGGAATAACCAGGCAAGCCATTAAAACTGTGGAGAAGTAAATAACAGGAGCAATCCGGAAAATAACACTTGTGGTTTCACTGTATATGGTACCTTTTCTGAATAATCTGATCACATCTTTCATGGGCTGCAAAATCCCAGGACCTTTTCTCCCTGCAGTAATACTTTTTGTCCGCAGAATTATTCCGGTAAAAAAGATACTTGTAAACAGTATTAGAATTATACTTAACATGTTACAAATTATTTAAAAAGTGAAATAGAAATAAGATTTTATCAATAATAATCGGAAGACACAATACTGAGGTTATAAAGATTATACCGTACAGGATATATCTCTGCAACTGACCATTCTGCAGAAAAACAAAAAGGTTAGTAAATCTGTTTAAGAGATTCAGAGGTTTATCAATTAAATAGCGTTCTACTTTATCATATGGATCAGTTTCATAATGTTTTGTTAAGGGAAAAACTTCAGAAATTTCATCATATTTCTTTTCTATATCCAAAATAGGTTTGGCAAGCTTTGAATAACTCCTTACATATGAACTTGCAGTATATTGAAGTTTATTACCCGGTACGCTATATGCACAGCCCCATGTTGGTTGGGACTCAATAATTTTTTTCCTGCTTACATATTTTCGTAGCGCTATTATTGCCAGTATAAAGAGAATAAGTCCCATAAATAACCAGCCTATTATCTGGAGAGAATCAATAGAACCCACTTTTATGAGATTCATATTGAAAATAATATGACGGGTGAACAGATTTACAGGCCGCTGCAATGCCTCAATAAATACAGAAGGAAACAAACCTATAATTATAATTAAAGATACTGAAAGATACATCGGAAATAGCTGCCAGAAACCAGTTTCATGTATTTCATCTGTTGCATTGCTTCGTGCATTTCCAAGAAAGACTATGCTAAAGGCTTTTGTGAAACAAAATATAGCTAATCCACCTATAAATACAAAGCCTCCCAGGGCAAACACAAGGGTCATAAGTGATATAAGGCTTGCGCTGTAAAGCCAGTTATACAATCCTCCAAAAATCAAAAATTCCGAGACAAATCCGTTTAAAGGAGGAAGTCCGCAAATTGCCAGAGCTGCAATAAGAAACAAAATCGATGTTTGTGGCATTTTTTTAATAATACCTCCCAAACGTTCAATATTTACAGTATGAGCAGCCTGTAAAATATTTCCGGCACTATAAAACAGCAATGACTTAAATAAAGAATGATTCAGTACGTGAAGTAAAGCACCGGTAAAACCCAGAATTGACAGCCATTTATTCGATGAACCTAATCCAATGCATCCCAGACCTATACCAATTCCAATAATTCCAATGTTTTCAATGCTATGATATGCCAGTAACCTTTTCAGGTTGTGCTGAATGGTGGCCAGCATTACTCCATAGATGCCCGTAAATACTGACAAAAACAAAATGATATACCCGATTGTGGTATAGTCAGTCTTTATTAAAAGTAACATCCTTAGAATACCGTAAATACCTATTTTAATTACAACACCTGACATTATGCCAGATACATGAGTTGGTGCAGCAGGATGTGCATATGGCAACCAGGTATGAAAAGGGACAAAACCTGCCTTTATTGCAAAGCCGATAAAAAAACACAGAAAAAGCGCAGTTCCGGCAAGTGTGGATTGCCGGGTTGAGAATTCGGCTATTGCGTCGAATCCGTAATTACCCGTTTTGAAAGCAACATAAATAAAACCAAGCATTATAAATATGATGCTAATGTGAGACTGAACAAGATAATTAATACCGGCCTTAATAGTGTCAGGATTTTCATGCTCAAAAATTACAAGAAGGAAGACCGAAATTGCCATCAACTCCCATAGCAACAAAAAGATAAATCCATTCTGAACAGAACAGATACCCAACAAAGCAAATTGAACAATAAGGAAGGCTATACAGTGCATTGTAATTTCGCTTTTCCTATCCTTGTACCTCTTCATATAGTTTAAGCCATAAAGCGCACCGGTTATCATTGTAAAATTAATTGTGAGAATAAACCATGCTGAAAGTGAATCTATTCTTACCAGAACCTTACCAAACAACTCCGTTCCGGTAAACAGAGTTTCATAACTATTTCCTATGAGTGCATTTAGCGCCACATAACTGCTCAGCAATCCAACAACAATTACTGTTGAAAGAGTAATAATACCTTTAGCATTCGTTTTAAACGATAGTACACCTATAATGGCAAATAATAATATGACTATTAAAACATTAATCAATACCAAAATTTAAAATATGTGGTTAAAAATATCACAAGTATGAAGACCATACCATATATAATATACGCCTGGGTCTTTCCATTTTGAATAAACTGAAACAGATTAATAAACCGGGTAAGAACGCGAATTACTGGATCGATTATATTGGTTTCAAAAAAATCGAGATAAAAAGATCTGTATTTTCTTGCAGAAGGGAATGTTTCGTTTTTTACAATTTCTTTATACCCCTTTTTCTCAATTAGTATAAAATTTAAAACTTTCCCGAACGATTTGGAAAACGATTTGCCTGTATATTGCATGTGTTCATTTGGTGAAGGGTATGCACATCCCCAGGTGGCAGAGTACTTTTCCTCAGTTTTTCGGGTAAAAAACCATCTGATACCATAAACCAACCCAATAACCGCCAGAAAAATAATAGAAGCAAGACTGATATTTTTCATTACTACCAGATAACCCTGTAAATCATTGATATTTAAGCTGATGTTAGAAAATGTTTTAATATTCAGAACAACTGCAATCAGTTGAATGAAATATCCTGGGAAAAAGGCAATTAAAACCATAATAGCAATTATCAGGTATTGAGGAATAAGCATCAGTGAAGATACCTCAACAGGTTCGTGTTTCAGTTTCTGTCGGGGAGTACCTAAGAAAATGGTTCCGAAAGTTTTTGTAAAAGTCAGTATAGAAATCCCGCCGATCAGACTCAATCCGGCAAATGCAAGGATCATTAAAGTGATCTGGGAAATACCGGCAGAATTTATTCCATACAGTATACCGCAATAGATAAGGAATTCCGATATAAAACCATTTAAAGGAGGTATGCCTCCTATAGCGATTGAACCTGTAAGAAAAAGAACAGCAGTTTTAGGCATTTTCTTAATCAGTCCCCCGAGTTTATCCATGTCGCGGGTATGTGTTTGGGTGTAAACTGAGCCGGCAGAGAAAAAGAGAAGAGACTTAAATAATGAATGATTAAGTACATGTAAAAGTGCTCCGCCAAATCCCAGAAAACAAAGCAAACCCTGACCTTTTGCAATGCCTATTAACCCAAGACCAATTCCAATACCGATAATTCCAATGTTCTCAATTGTACAATAGGCAAGCATTTTCTTAAAATCCCTGTGTACAGCTGCATTCATAATTCCGAACAACCCTGTTAATACTGAAATCGTTATAATTATCTCTCCAAGAATCAGATAGTCAGATTTCAGACTGGCTATGATCCGGAAGATGCCGTAGATGCCCATTTTCACTATTACACCTGACATGACTCCCGATATATGAGATGGAGCAGCAGGATGGGCCTGTGGCAGCCATGTATGCAGACCAATAAACCCTGCCTTAAGACCAAAGCCGGCAAAGAATAACAGGAACAGCCATATATTAACCTTTAAATCAAAAAAAGCACTTATACCCTTAAAATCGAAAGTTCCTGTTTTGAAATAAACCCAGATAAATGCTACTGTTAAAAAAATAACACTAAGATGCATCTGAACCAGGTAGTTTATACCAGCTTTGAGAACCTTGGGATTTGTGTAATCTAATAAAATCAAAAACATTGATGATAGTGACATTATCTCCCACGCCACAATGAATGCAATACTATGTTGAACCATACATACTGCGATCATGGACGACTGAAATACAATATATAAAATCCAGTGGAATGAAATTAGCGCTGGTTGAACTGCATAAGATTTCAGATACCCTGCACCATAAAGAGCGCCTGTAACGGAAGTGAAATTAATTATAAGAATAAACCACGCAGATAAAGCGTCTATTCTTAACGGAATGGCTCCAAAAAATGCTCCTCCATCTATATTGAACTCAATTCCTTCTTGTGTTAATCCCCTTATGGCTAACAAACTTGAAAAAAAAGCAACAAGAAATACAGTAATAATAGCAATAAATGGCTTTACTTTTAAGGGAACAAACGGAATTGTTATTATGCCTGTAAATAAGACTATTGCGAGACTCTTGAAAAGAAAACCAATTAATTCGTTACTCTCATAAAACATCATCCTTAAATTAGTTCATCTGATTTTATGGAACAGGATGCAAAGTAAAGAAAAAAACGGTAATGCAAAAGCTGAATGTAGTAATTAACAGTATTCCTCAGATCAGCCTATTCTTTTCGTGTAAAATAGTTTATCATCTCCCATGGCATAGAAATCCTTAAGTTGTGCCTCCAGTTCAAACTTATTACTATCATAAAATGCCCTTGTAGGAGCATAATGCTCCAGACCCGATGTTTCTGCAATAAGA
>DATCHE010000062.1:0-2423 GCA_036508535.1 Bacteroidales bacterium
TTTCTGTTTAACCTTAACCTTAACCTTGCTCCCTGCTATGACTCTTACAGACCTTGGACTGACAGACGAGATAATTGCCTATATTAATAACAATAACCTTTCCGGCTTTGCTCTGGGACGAGTGACCCAGGAACACAGGGAAAGATTGACCAGATACTTGCGGTTATACAAAAAGGTAAGACATATTGTGTAGTAGGATCATCCGATGTTGGCAAATCTACCCTGATTAACAATTTATTAAAAAAAACAACTTTTAAACACAAAAAGTCAATCTTATCAGATTACTCTACAACCTGAATAATAATGCTGAAATATAACCTGGTAACTTCATTCCGTAGTCTGAAAAGGAATCTGAGTTTTTCATTAATCAATATCTCAGGATTATCCATAGGGCTTACCCTGGTAATTATCTTATTGACATGGCTGCAATTTGAATTCAGCTTCGATAAGTTTCACGAAAATGCGAACAGAATATTCAGAGTTGTAGTAGAATTTGACCTGGAGAAATCTTCTGATAATTTTGCAGGTACCGATGCCCCGCTGGGGGAAGCATTGAAAAGGGATATTCCTGAAGTGGCGGAATATGTCAGATTTGGCTATTTGGGAAGAGTGATTGTCAACTACGAAAATGAGCAGTTTTGGGAAGAGATTGAGTTAGCTGATCCGTCCATTTTTAAAATTTTCTCATTTAAGCTCTTAAAAGGAGATCCTGAAACAGCCCTTAACAATCCGGGGTCAATTATTTTAAGTGAAACTAAATCCAAAAAGTATTTTGGAAGCAGGAATCCTTTGGGTCTGACATTACTCGTAGGGGAAAATAAGTCGCCTTTTATCATAACAGGTGTAATGAAAGATATTCCAGCTAATTCTCAGCTTCAGTTTGATTTTCTGAGCTCCTTCTCGGAAGAAAAAAGTAATAAATCCTGGGGAATGAGGAATTATTCAACCTATATCCTGGCAAAGAATGCCGGCTCTTTCAGGGAAATAAGCGAAAAACTTCCGGAGGTTGTTAAAAAAATTCCAACTGAAGACAGAATCAAACTTCATATTCAGCCTCTACTTAGTATTCACTTGTATTCAAGTCTGCGTAGCGATTTGTCCACTAACAGGAACCTCAAAAATGTTTATATCATCAGTTCAATTCTCATCCTGGTTTTGATTATTGCATGTATTAATTATATGAACTTAGCAACCGCGCGATATACCAAAAGAGGAAAAGAAGCAGGCTTAAGGAAAGTAACCGGAGCAACTAATTCAAATCTTATCGGACAATTTCTCTGTGAATCATTTGCAATAACCTTTTCTGCATTCATGATTGCCTTATTCCTTAGTTATTTATTAATGCCACTATTTATATCTCTGAGCGGAGTGCCGTTGAGACTTGAATCACTTTTAACCATTAACTCATTTCTAAAATTCGTACTTCTTATTATACTGATAACATTTATTGCAGGGAGTTATCCGGCCTTTATGCTTTCATCAGTAAATCCGGTATCCACAATTCGTGATGATTTTAAAGTAGCCAGAGTAATTTCAGTTAAAGTCTTCAGGAAAGTGCTGGTTGTTTTTCAGTTCTTTATTTCAATCACCTTGATTGCCAGTGCCTTTGTAATTAAGACCCAATTGACATTCATCAGGAATAAAAACCTTGGATTATCTTCTGATCAGGTTGTGGTAGTTCCGATATATCAGGCGCAGGTAAAACCCAAATATGAACTTTTTAAGAAAGAGATATTAAGTAATCCGGCTGTCTTAAATGCTTCTGCAGTTGCCTATTACCCTGGAACCCAGTGTTTTCATCAAAACACCTGGTGGGAGGGGCTTGCGGAAGGTGACAATTCAAACTATATGGACTGGTTATCCGTTGATCAGGATTTTATAAGCACTTTAAAAATAGAACTTATTAAAGGGGAGTTCTTTCCAAAAACCATGTCAGTCAATGGACCGGTTGTATACGTTTTAAACGAACTGGCCGTTAAAAAAATTGGATGGGATGATCCGGTCGGAAAGCGATTTGACATCATAGGTAAAGGAGTTGTAGTAGGTGTTGTAAAAGATTTCAATTTTAAATCATTACATAACGAACTCAAACCGGTAGCGCTTACATACTATCCTGAACAATTTGATAATTTGATGATTAAAATATCTGCTGAGAACATTCCTTATACTCTTGATTTTCTGAAGAAAAAGTGGGAAAGTCTTTTTCCCCAATATCCATTCGAATTCAAATTTCTCAGTGATGATTTTCAAAAAATGTACAAAAAAGAGACAACAACAGCACAAATAATAACTTACATTTCTTTAATGGCTCTGTTTGTTTCATGCATCGGATTATTTGGTCTTGTTTTATTTACAATTGATAGCCGGATTAAAGAGATAGGTATTAGAAAAGTTGCCGGATCAACTACAGGCAAAATTGTTAT
>DATCHE010000063.1:0-14656 GCA_036508535.1 Bacteroidales bacterium
CGGGGAGCCACGCTTATTGCCTCAGGACAAATGGCTGCCGGACAACTTTTCTCCTTCGTGATATATTCAGGTTTTATAGCCGGGAACATTGCTGGAATGGCAGGTGTATATACCCGTCTCCAGAAAGCTATCGGGGCTGCTGAAAAATTGCTCCTGCTGCTCGACGAACCTGCAGAAGCTGTGGATGAGCAATATGTGCACGAACCTGCTAATACTCTAAATGGGCAGATTGCTTTTGAGCAGGTGGCATTCGAATATCCTTCACGGAAGGAAAATGTAGTTTTGTGTAATGTAAGTTTTAGAGCTGAACCAGGGCAACAGGTGGCTCTTGTCGGGCCAAGCGGCGCTGGCAAATCAACCATTGTTTCTCTTTTGCTAAAATTCTATGAACCTACCAATGGAGCTATTCTGTTCGACGGCCGCGACAGCCGGAGTTTCCCCATTACAGCACTGCGAGCACAAATGGCTATCGTTCCCCAGGACGTATTCCTGTTTGGAGGAACAATTCGTGAAAACATTGCATACGGGAAACCGGGTTCAGGAGTGGATGAGATTATTGAGGCTGCCAGACAAGCGAATGCATGGGACTTCATCCAATCTTTTCCGGAAAAGCTTGATACTATTGTTGGAGAACGTGGTATACAACTCTCAGGCGGCCAGCGCCAACGTATTGCAATCGCCCGTGCAGTTCTCAAGAATCCAAAAATACTGATACTCGATGAGGCAACCTCGTCTCTTGATTCTGAATCTGAAAGGTTAGTCCAGGAAGCTCTCGATAAACTCATGAAAGGACGTACCTCTGTGGTAATTGCACACCGTCTCGCTACAATTCGTAATGCAGATAAAATCATTGTTCTTGAAAACGGAACAATAATTGAACAAGGCACCCATAATGAATTGCTTGCCAATACAAATGGTCTGTATAAGACACTTACAGAATTACAGTTTGTGGTGTGAATAAACCACTTTCCGGATCACACGTTAAACTAATTTACTGTAGTCCTAAATCAGGATCTGTCTTGCATACTGCAAACAGGTCTTAACCTCTTTAACAGGATTCGACCACGGTTTAACATCGTATTCCAGTTCAATATCACAATGGATGGGCCAGCCATTCTTCTTAATCAACTGGAGAATTTCGGCAACCGGTGCTTCCCCCTGTCCCCATACCTGATTGGTGTTGGCTGGATCAGTTTTAGGACCAGTCTTGTCTTTCATATGGATACTGATGATACGATCGTGATACTTTTCAATGATGGTACTCGGGTGAATACCTGTTGAACCAAAAAAGTGTCCTGAATCAAAGTTAAGCATCACAGCAGGTGAAACAGCCAGGAATGGATCATAACTGAAACCGGCTGTTGCAAATTGCATATGGTTATGGAATATAGCAAACATACCATGCTTTTCAGCAAAAGGAGCGAGTTTTTTTACAGCTTCTTCTCCGATTTCCTCAGTTACACCTTTGGCTCCCAGGGCCTTGGCAGCTTTAAATGCATAATCAATCTCCTCATCTGACCATCTGGCAGGAGAGAATTTGACTATATGAATTTTTATACCTGCAGTGTCGAACATCTTTCGTACATCATCGAATTTTGACAAAGGCAAAGCTAAACGCCATACTTTCATATCCTGGTTGTATTTTGCTATTGTAGCTTTTTGTTCTGCTGTCAGCTCCGGACGTTGCTGCACAGGAGGAGGAGCCGCAGGAGGAGTTCCGGCTGGAGTGCCTGCAGGAGCTTTTGCCGGAGGAGGTGGCGGTCCAAACATCCCCATCATAGGATTCTTTGGAGCGCCGAGAAATTCTTCAACATCACCGCTCATCAATTCAACAGAGCCGATACCGGCTTCAGTGCAATACTTGATTATATTTTCCACTCCGCCTGGCATACTGCGCCAGCTATATGTTATGGCGCCCATCTGAACACCACCAAAACTTGAGTTTGGTGCTGCCCCGGTTGCCTCCTTCTTAACCGGGGTTCTCTTGCCAAATAAATTTATCGGTATCATC
This sequence comes from Bacteroidales bacterium, assembly GCA_036508535.1. GTDB lineage: Bacteria > Bacteroidota > Bacteroidia > Bacteroidales > VadinHA17 > LD21. The sequence goes on from DATCHE010000063.1 coordinate 2,012, forward strand.
GAAAAAGCCGCTACGGTTGCCGTACTACCCAAGAACTTTCGTCTTGAAAGGTTCCTTTTTGATTTGTTATCGTTTTCCATGTTATCTTCTTTTGAATTACTTTAATTTATAGTTTTCACCAAATTATAAGCTCCATCCGTTACGGTATTCATATTGGAACAGACTGTTCGCTTCGGGGAGATTAGTGATCTTCATATTAGCTGCATCATATTCCAGAGTGATGTTAGCCTTCTGGTGTTTTACAGCAATATTTGTAAGCAGCATGATCTCAGTTAGTTTGGACGAAATTGAAAAATCGTTGCACGATTTTTTACCATCTTTTATAGCTCCAATCCAGTCCTCGAAAATATTGCCAGTACGGGGAAGCCATGCATCTGGACCTTTGAAGTTTGCATTGCCAGGGATAAGTTCCGGCATTGCCCCATGACTTCCATGAGTCATTATACCTTTGTCTCCATAGTAAGTAGCATCTTTCATAGCACGACCTGCTTCCAAACCTTCAGGTCTAGGGGGTCTTAAGCCGCCATCGCACCATGTAACTTTTACCGCCGGCATATCACCACGGGCAGGAAACTCATACGTAACCATCTCACAAAGAGGCATGTAATCAGTACTATATGGTGAACTGGTAGCCTGTATCTTAATAGGCATCCCCAGGTTTAGAGCCCATATTGGAGCATCAAAAATATGAGCTCCCATATCGCCCATAGCGCCTGTTCCATAGTCCCATAATCCTCTCCAGTTGAAATGAAGTGCTTCCGGATTATAAGGTTTATTTGGAGCTGGCCCTAACCATACATCATAATTCAGGTTTTTAGGAACCGGCATACCCTCTGGTCTTTTCAAATCTCCCTGAGGCCAGAACCCCATCGGACGATTTGTTGAAAGCTGAACTTCTCTTACCTGACCAATTACTCCTGACTGAATGAATTCGACAGTTCTCCTGGTGCCCTCGGTGGCATGGCCCTGATTTCCCATTTGTGTAACTACATCTGTTTCTTTTGCCAGGGCAGCAAGTTCCCTTACCTCAAAAATTGTCTTTGCCATTGGTTTCTCGAGGTAGACGTGCTTTTTGGCACGCATAAATGCTGCTGCAATCATTGCATGGTTGTGATCGGGTGTACCTATTACTACAGCGTCAATTGATTTCTCTTTATCCAGCAACTCACGCCAGTCGTTATACAGTTTAGCTTTTGGATATCCTTTGATTATATGTCCTGCATAATCGGGATCAACATCGCACAGAGCGTAGATGTTTGCAAGCTTTATCTGCTTGCCACCTCCGGCGGTACCCATCTGCACAACAGCGTTTGTATTTGCGCCCTGTTGTCCTCCTGGGGGAGGATTCCGTTTCCTCATTTCAGCCATCCTGGCTTCCTGTGCTGCAAGCTGCTCTTTTGTCAATGGTGTGCCATTAAAGTTCCTTTGAGGCCTTACTATCGGAACATCAGGTGTGCAAATCTGTTGAATATCACCACCTCCCTGGCTTCCAACACCAATGCCGGCAACATTGATAATATCACTTGGAGCTGTATAACCCGGTCCTCCCAGCACATAACGTGGTAGAATTGTAAATGCAGCAGCTGCAGCTGCTGTCGTACCCAGAAAGCTTCGCCTTGACAGGTTCTTGCTATTTGGATTTTTCTTTTTATTACTTCCCTGACCCATAATTATAGAATTATTGAAGTTTATAAAAAAATAAGAGAATTTAAATTTACTCCATATCTTACTTTTTATCAATGAATCAGAAGGACAATTTCATACAATTAATCATTTTTAACATATAAATTATTAAGCCGTTGGGATATTCCCTTAAATTGAATCAGACATAAAAAGAAAACCCGGGCTTATCCGGTCCGGGTGACAATATAAAAATATCTGAAAAATTAAATTGCGGTACCGCCCCTTTCACCTGTTCTGATTCTGATACACTCTTCGAGTGGTGTTATAAAAATTTTCCCATCACCAACATTTCCAATTCCGTCTGTACGGGCGGCTTTCAGTATGGCATTAACAGTTATATCGACAAAGGCATCATTAACGCCTATTTCAATTCTGATTTTAGGGATCAGATCAGGAATAATGATCTGTCCCCGGTACATCTCTTCAATTCTCTGCTGTCCATGACCTGAAACACGGCTTACAGTGATCCTTTTAATATCAGCTTCAATTAGCGACTCACGTACTTTGTCAAGCTGGACTTCCCTGATAATTGCTGTTATTAGTTTCATTTTATGATATTTACAAGATTATCTTATTAGCTGGGATTTAACATTCCGTATCCTCTTTCCCCATGGTATGACCGGTCGAGGCCTGCCATTTCATCATCTTCTGATGATTTGAATTTTATGAACTTATTCAGGGTAAAGATTATTATAAACGTCATAACTGCGGCATAAACAATAGCGATTGAAACGGCAAGCCCCTGAACTCCTAACTGATTCCAGATTGTCCACTTACCACCTGCTGCTACCGATGCATCATGCATCCACGACGGACGGATAAAGAATGTAAGAAGTATTGCTCCAACAATTCCTCCCACGCCATGAATACCGAATGCATCAAGACTATCGTCGTATCCAAGCTTATTTTTCATCTGGATTGCCGAATAACAAATTAATGAAGCCAGGAGACCAAGTACCATTGCCCCATAAGGCTGAACCACTCCTGCAGCAGGTGTTACAGCAACTAATCCAGCCAGAATTCCTGAAGCAAAACCAAGAGCGGTTGCTTTTCCCTGGTGAAAACTTTCGATCAGTATCCACGAAAGAGCACCGGAAGCAGCAGCAACCTGGGTGGCTGTAAGTGCCTGTGCAGTACTCAGTCCGCTTGAAATGCTGCTTCCTGCATTAAATCCAAACCATCCAACCCAAAGAAGTCCCGCACCCAGCATTGTAATCACCATATTGTTAGGACGAATCACCTGGTAAGGGTATCCTCTGCGGGCTCCAAGAAATAAAGCTGCAACCAGACCACTTACTCCGGCAGAAATATGAACAACCGTACCTCCGGCAAAATCTATTGCTCCTTTAGCTCCAAGGTGAAAAAGGAAACCATCAGTACCCCAAACCCAATGACAAATAGGATTATAAACTAGCAGGCTCCATATAGCAATAAAAAAACAATAGGCTTTAAAGTTGACTCTTTCAGCAAACGCCCCAGCTATAAGTGCCGGAGTGATAATTGCGAATTTACCCTGGAACATCGTAAAAACATACTCAGGAATCCCGGCATCCATAATTTTAGTGTCGATTCCTTTTAAGAAAAAATAATCTTTATTCCATCCGAACCAGCCTCCTAAAACATTTCCTCCGAAACACATGCTATATCCGACGATCACCCACAAAACACTTATGATGCCCATTGCAACAAAACTGTGCATAATGGTCCCTAGCACATTCTTTGATCGTACCAGTCCGCCGTAAAACATTGCCAAACCAGGAATCATTAGCAAGACAAGGGCTGTAGAAGTCAGCATCCATGCCGTTGCTCCTGTATCAATGTGAGTATTATCGGCGGCAAATAAACCTGCACTGCTGATAAAAAACAGAAATAATATTAATAAGTATTTCTTTCCGGAAGTCTTCATCGGTAAAAATTTAAAACTTTAATAAAATCATTCATTTTATGCAAACATATGCCTTTTTAGAGGGCAATTCAAACTTTTTATGTATTTTTTTTATGATTATGTCATTTATTTAGGGGTATTCACATATTATTTATATCTTTTTTGACAATATGCCCTTAAAACAAAGAGCTGAATCTAACTTTTGATCTCCTTTATAAACCGGCTTATATTCTCAGTAACATTTCCACTCTTACCCAGAATATTTACAAACGCACTTCCAATGATACCTCCTCTGGCGTATTTTCCGGTATCTGCAAAGGTCTCACGATTTGAAATTCCAAAACCAATAAGGCATGGGTTTTTCAGCTTCATCTCACTTACCCTTTTAAAATATGACATCTGATCATCTGAGAATTTGTCTTTTGATCCTGTAACGGATGAGGAAGAAACCATATAAATAAAACCATGGCTGATATTGTCAATAGTCGAAATTCTTTCAACTGAAGATTGGGGAGAAATAAGTAAAATATTATAAAGATTATATTTATTAAAAACGGGAAGAAATTCTTCAGTATAAATCGAGGGTGGAAGGTCCGGAAGAATAACTCCGTCTATGCCCCTTTCCATACATTGCTTGCAGAAATCCTCTATCCCAAACTGCATTACAGGATTTAAATATCCCATCAGAAGCAGCGGGATTTTCACTTCATCCCTAATCTTATTTAATTGATTGAAAAGCAGTTTAAGATTCATGCCATTCTGAAGTGCTTTCTCATTACTGTGCTGAATAACAGGTCCATCAGCAATTGGATCGGAAAAAGGCATACCGACCTCAATCATATCAGTACCAGCAGCTGCGAGAGCTCTGATAATCCCAATGGCTGAATCTAACCGGGGATATCCTGCAGTAAAATAAACTGAAAGTATATTAGTTGTTTTCTCTCTGAAAAGTTTATCGATCCGATTCATATTCAATGGCTTAATTGTTTGACGAAAGTTATTAGTTTTAATGTTTTTAAGAGCCCCCTTCCCAGCCTTCCCCCACGGGGGAAGGTGTAAAACATATCATTTCCCCCTTGGGGGAAACAGGAAAGGGGGTGTATCGATAGAACTTTCCATATATTTTATATATGCATCCATATCCTTATCTCCTCTTCCTGAAATTGTCACGATAACTACATCATCTTTACGGAATTGATGTTTTTCCAGCCATGCAAGGGCGTGAGCCGATTCAAGCGCCGGCACTATTCCCTCAAGCCGGGTAAGCCTGAAAGCGGCTTCAAGGGCTTCATCATCATTCACATTATCGAAAATAACTCTCTTTATTTTATGCAGATATGAGTGAATTGGCCCGATACCGGGATAATCAAGTCCTGCTGAAATTGAATATGCTTCGGTTATCTGACCATCTTCCGTTTGCATAAGCATTGTTTTGCTTCCATGTATTATTCCCGGACGACCAGTGGCCATTGTAGCTGCAGTTTCCCCGCTTTCAATGCCTTTCCCGCCTGCTTCCACAGCTATCAGCTTCACATGTTCATTAGTAAGATAATGATAGAAGGAACCAATTGCATTGCTTCCGCCACCAACACAAGCTATGATATAATCCGGGTTTTCTTTTCCCGACACCTCTTTAACCTGAGACAGCATCTCTTCACTTATCACACTCTGAAGCCTTGTAACCAGATCGGGATATGGATGCGGTCCTACAACCGAACCAATTATATAATAAGTATCCACAGGATTTCCTATCCAATCGCGGATAGCCTCATTTGTTGCATCCTTCAGCGTCATATTACCGCTGGTAACAGGGATTACTTCAGCACCCAGCATTTTCATCCTCAAAACGTTCGGGGACTGCCGTTCAATATCTGTCTGTCCCATATAAACAATGCATTTCATTCCCATCAGTGCACATACTGTTGCAGTTGCAACTCCATGCTGACCCGCACCCGTTTCTGCAATGATCCTCGATTTGCAGAGACGCTTTGCAATCAGTATCTGGCCAATAGTGTTATTTATTTTATGCGCTCCGGTATGATTCAGATCTTCCCTTTTAAGGAATATACGGGTATTATGATGTGATGACAACCGTGATGCAAAAAACAAAGGAGAAGGTCTTCCCACATAATGTTTTAACAATGAATGGAACTCAACTTTGAATTTTTTATCGTTAAGTATGTTTAGGTAATTATCAGCCAATTCCTTTACATTCGGGTACATCATTTCAGGAATAAATGCGCCTCCGAATTCCCCGTAATACCCTCTTTCATCTGCATTATAGTTCATAGCTTTTAATTTTTAATTGCCTTAATAAATGTCTTTATCAGTCCGACATCCTTAATTCCCGGAGAAGTCTCAAACCGGCTGTTTAGATCAACTGCAAATAATCCCTTGTTGCTGATCGATTTTATCACCCCTGCATCTTCCGGACCGATCCCTCCGCTCAGGAAAAATGGCTTATCAATACAATATTCATTCAGTTTCTCCCAGTTAAACTTTTTGCCGCTTCCTCCGGGCTTTTCATCTTTAGTATCGAACATGAAATAATCACACACCGGCACATATCGAATAATGGACTCAAAACTAAAATCCTTTTCAAGATTGAATGCCTTTATTATGGTTAATCCGGAAGATTTTAACTGAGAACAGGATTCAGTTGACTCATTGCCATGCAACTGTATAATATCAAGACCCGTACGGATTGAAATATCAAAAATCTTTTGATTATTTTCATTCAAAAACACCCCGACTCTTCTGATACTATCGGGTATATTACGGAAAAGCTTCATCTCAGGTTCGTCACCGACATATCTTGGCGACCCCGGAAAAAATATAAATCCCATGAAGTCTGGTTTTAGTTCAGAAATTGTCTTAACATTCAAAGGATCAAATAATCCACATACTTTGACTCTGATCATAACTTCAGATTAAATCCTTAACAAATTCAGAAAAAGCTCTCACCGGATCTGGGGTCGACATAAATTTCTCTCCTACCAGGAATCCATTGTATCCCGATACTCTTAGCTTTTTTAAAACCTGCGATGAAGAGATACCACTTTCAGAAATTTTTAAAAAGCCATCGGGAATTATCTCTGCAAGCTTCTCTGAGATATCAGTATTAACCTCAAATGTTTTCAGGTTACGGTTATTCACACCTATGATATTTACGTATTGATTTACTTTGTTAAGTTCATCAGGTTCATGTATTTCAAGAAGAACTTCCATCCCGAGTGACCGGGATAATTTTGAAAGACTAAGAATCTCCTTGTCATCTAGAACTGCCGCTATGAGAAGGATCACATCAGCGCCAATAGATTTTGATTCTATTACCTGATATTCATCGATAATAAAATCCTTTCGTAATATCGGGAAAAAACTCTTTTCACGAACAGCTGTAAGATCTGCATTTGATCCCCCGAAAAATTGAAAATCAGTAAGAATTGATACACCGGAAGCTCCCTTCATGAAATACCCAGCTGTCACTTCTTCAACCGCGGATAATGAATTTATTATGCCTTTTGAAGGGGATTTTCTCTTGAATTCTGCTATAATTCCTGTTTTACTTTTGTTTAACAGGAATTCTGAAAGGGAAATAACATCCCGGTTAAAGAGCCTGCTGTTTTCCAGATCTCTGACAGCAACTACCCCGGCATGAAGGATCACCTCTTTCCTCTTATTTTTAATTATTTTATCAAGTATGGTCATGATTGCATTTCAATCAGTTTTATAAAAGATTTATAGGCCTTTTTACTTAACAGAGATTCACTTGCAATTTCACGGCATTCTTCAAATGATTTTGAAGGATAATAACATTTCAGCGCCATCTGTGAGTTTATTGTCACAACTTCATTCTGCGTTGTTGTCCCTTCACCGGAAAGGATCTTCCTGAAAAGATCCGCTGCTTCAGGGACACTCCCTCCACCTAGCAGTTCAGATGGCAGAGCTCTCTTGTAGTTCATCATTTCAGGAGAAACGATACGTTCAACACCATTCAGAATATATTTGAATTCAGAGGTTAGAGATACCTCATCATATCCATCGAGACTGAAAATTATCATATAGTTCATCGAAGATTGCTGGTAGAGATAGTTGTATAAACGGGCAAGTTCGAGACTATAGACTCCTATAAGTTGTTTCGAGGGGAAAGAGGGATTAACCATCGGACCCAACATATTAAAAAAGGTTTTTATTTTAAGAGCTCTTCGTACTGGCGCCACGTTTTTCATTGCTGGATTGAAAAGCGGGGCATGCAAAAAACAGACCCCTGATTTATCGATCTCTCTTTTTAATTTATCATTATCCCTTGAAAATTTATACCCGAAATACTCTAATATGTTGGAAGATCCGCATGTTGAACTTACTCCGTAATTGCCGTGTTTTGCGATCTTGATCCCTGCACCTGCAAGTACAAAAGTGGTTAGTGTTGATATATTGAAAGTGTCTTTCCCGTCGCCGCCGGTACCACATACATCCATGGGCTCAAAATCTGACAGATCGATCCTGATACAGAGGTTCAGAAGTGCATCGCGGAAACCCGTCAGCTCATCAACTGTAATGCTCCTCATGAGATATACAGTAAGGAAAGCCGCAATTTCTGACTCTGAATAAATACCTTTCGCAATGTTGGTAAGCACTTTTTCTGCTTCCTGGCGGTTAAGAGTTTTGTGCTCGAAAAGATGATTCAGTATTTCACGCATTTATAATTGTTTTTATCAAAGAATATTATCTAAATGATTTATAACATTTAAGTTAAGCTTAACAATTAATCCAGTTAGCAATTATGTCTATACCGTGCTCTGTAAGAACCGATTCCGGGTGAAACTGCAGCCCGCGTACATCATAAGTTTTATGGCTTAAACCCATTATTATACCGTTCTCATCCTTGCATGTGATTCTTAAACATTCAGGCAGATTATCAACTGACACTACCCAGGAGTGATATCTTCCTCCGATAATAGTTGAAGGTATATTTATGAAAAGCGGATCATTAATTTCTGAAATAATGACCGGCGTGGCTACACCATGATAAACCTGGCTTAAATTCAGGATTCTGGCTCCGAAAGCCTCCCCAATTGCCTGGTGCCCAAGACATATTCCGAGTATACTTTTAGTTGGTGCATATCGCTTTATCAGGTCAATACAAATTCCTGCATCAACAGGAACACCTGGTCCGGGTGAAAGAAGTATTTTATCATAAGTCTTCACTTCATCAAGAGATATTTCATCATTCCGGAAAACTGAAGGGCTGGTCCCTGTCAGCTTTTCGATATAATATACCAGGTTATACGTGAACGAATCGTAATTATCGATAACTAATATCCTTTTCATTTTTTCTGAATATGTTATTACTTAATTTCCTTTGCCATGTCAATAGCTTTTCTCAGAGCGCCAAGCTTATTATTCACCTCCTGAAGTTCTTTCTCTTCATCAGAATCAGCTACTATTCCGGCACCGGCCTGGTAATAAAGTGAATTGGCTTTACTCAGAAAAGTTCTGATCATTATCGCATGGTTAAAATGACCCCTGAAGTCGAGGAAGCCTATAGCACCTCCATAATACCCCCTTCTTTGATTCTCATATTTATCAATAATCTTCATAGCCATATATTTAGGAGCTCCTGAAAGTGTGCCGGCCGGAAATGTAGCAGACATCATGTCAGCCATAGTGGTGCCTTCTTTAAGATCTCCTGAAACAGCCGAAACAAGATGAATTACATGTGAATAATACTGGACTTCCCGATAACTATCAACCTTAACATTGCTGGCATGCCTGCTAAGATCATTGCGAGCAAGATCAACCAGCATTACATGTTCTGCATTTTCTTTCTTATCGGTTGAAAGTTGTTGAGCCAGAAGCTTGTCATTTTCATCATCACCTGTACGCCTGAATGTTCCTGCTATAGGATTAATAAAAGCTTTGCCCTTATTAATCTTCAGGTGCGCCTCAGGAGATGATCCGAAAATCTTATAATTCCCATAATCAAAATAGAATAAATAGGGAGAAGGATTGATCGATCGCAAAGCCCTGTAAACGTTAAATTCATCACCAAGGAATTTCCTTGAGAATTGTCTCGACAGCACCACCTGGAATACATCTCCGAGATAACAATGTTCTTTCCCTTTCCTTACCATCTCCCTGTACTGGTCATCAGAGATGTTCCGGTCTTCCTCACCAACAGTCTGAAACGAGTAAATGGCTACATTTCTGCTGTTCAGTAACGACTCGATCCTCTCAAGTTCCCCGGATTCTCCATTTACCTGGTTTTCAATGATCTGCAAAGTGTTCTGATAGTGGTTTATAGCAATAATGTATTTATAAAGGTGATACCTGACATCCGGAATTTTATACGGGCATTCGTAACCTTGTTTCAATTCGATCTTCTCGAAATATTCTACAGCATCGTAGGAAAGATAGCCAAACAGCCCGTTTACAGGGATATCTGCCTGCAAATCCGATTGAATAAATGAGTTGGTAAAAGCTGAAAACCTGGTATTAAAAGTTTGTTTATCAGTTATTTCAGTAGATATTTTTGACCCGTCAGGGTAAGATTCGGTCACAAATCCTTCATCAGCTTCGAAACCGGCAACCGGTTGCATACATATAAAAGAATAACTATTCTCATTACCATGATAATCTGAGCTTTCCAACAACAGTGAATTTGGATATATGTCTCTTATTCTCAGATATATACTTACTGGCGTTACTATATCGGCGAGTAGCTTCCTGGTTGTGGTTTTAATTTTAAATTCTGCCATAATAATATCAGTTTTATTCATGTTTTAGACCCCCTTACCCTCCTTTCCGCGTGGGGTAAGGAGGAAATCATCACGCCTGGGCGGGATACGAAAGAGAGTAAATTAACTCTTAAAAATCAAAAAGGCCTGTCGTGATTACGACAGGCCGCTGATTAATATCTTATAATATCACATACAAATAGCTGGTAGTCTCACGTCAAAAAGTGAAATATACTTAACCACCAACGCCAATATGTATTAATTGCTTTCATTTTAACATTTTGTCCGACTGCAAATGTAAAACTTGTTTTCAATAAAACAAATTTTTGATCATTTTTATTGACTTTCAGGAATAATTAACAATGTGTAAAATGAAAAGAAATACGGTTTCAATTTGAGATTCCTCTATTTCGCTGCGTTTCAATCTGAATGACAATTCATTTTTGTTGGCTTGAGGAAGTGGAGATTCCTCACTTCGCTGCGCTTAATTCGGAATGACAATTCATTATTGTTAGCTTGAGAAAGTGGAGATTCCTCATTTCGCTGCGTTTAATTCGGAATGACAATTCATTTTTGGTCAGGGTAGGAAGAAATGGCGATTTGCTCAGGCAAATCGCCATTTCTTCCCTTGTTACCTCCCACATGACATGTCATTCCGAGGGTTTATTCAATTTTTTTGCACTCCTGACGTTATGACAACATACACAGTTTGACCGTCCTTCGAATAGTGCATTACTGCCTGTTTCCGAGCATGGTTCTGGAAGATTAAGCCTCCAGGCATGGTACTTCCTTTTAACAGGAATGTCCGATTAGTAGCATTTCATTTCCTATAGGCCTTCCGGGTGTATTTTTTTTACTTCACTAAAAAGGATAGAATAAATGGAAAGAATTCGAGAGAATGCAGCAGGAATTGACATTGGAGCACGAAAGGTTTTTGTGTCAGTTGAAGGAAAGGAGGTAAAATGTTTTTTTACCTTCACTGAAGATTTTGAAAAATTACGTGATTACCTGCTTGAGAATGCCATCGAAACAGTTGCTATGGAGGCAACCGGAGTATACTGGAATATTTTATATGAGATTCTGGAAGAAGCTGGACTAGATGTTTGGCTTGTGGATGGTAGTCAAACAAAACAGGTACCAGGTCGTAAAACGGATGTAAAAGACTGTCAGTGGATCCAACAGCTGCATAGCTATGGATTATTAAATCGATGCTTTGTTGCTGATTCTGACATTAAAGAACTCAGAATTTATCAGCGTCTTCGTGAAGATCATATTCGATCAGCATCAATGCATATAAATCATATGCAAAAAGCATTGACTGAAATGAATATCAGACTTACGGAGGTTTTAAATCAAATTCATGGAGCAAGTGGATTAGCCATAATAGAAGCTATCCTGAAAGGAGAAAGGGATAAGGGAAAATTATTAAACCTATGCCACATTAAAATCATTAAGAACAAGAAAGAAGAAGTTCTTAAATCCTTGAATGGAAGATACACTAAATCAGGCTTGTTTGCTCTAAAACAAGCACTTGACTCATACTACTTTTATCAAAATCAAATTAATCAATGCGATGCAATGCTTGAGGAGGTACTTAAAAGAATAAGCAAGGGAAAATCAGATCAAATAATCAGTTCACACAGAAAACCAATTAGGCACAATAAACCTGATATTGATAATCTTGGTTCAATAATGTTAAAAATATTCGATGGCAAAGATGCTACAACTTTATCTGGAATAACAGATTACACTTGGATGCAATTGCTTTCGGAAACAGGTACTGATTTATCCAGATGGGAATCAGAAAAACATTATACTAGTTGGCTTGGCCTTGCACCAGGTCAACATACATCTGGTAAAATGAAAAAAAATAAACGAAAATTAGGCCGACCCAAAGCAGGCCAGATTTTCAGACAAATCGCTCAAAGTCTATTAACAAGCAAACATATTGCTCTCGGTGCTTTTGGAAGAAGACTTAGCTCCAGAAAGGGATCTCCTTTGGCAATCAAGGCAGTTGCAAGGAAATTAGCAACATTATATTGGCGAATAATGGTAAAGGGAATGGATTTTGTAGAAAAAGGAATACAACAATATGAAGAACAACTTAAGGCACAAAAACAACGATCCCTCATAAGGTTAGCAAAAGAACTTAATATGCAAATTACTAATAATGGGTAATTTACAAATGTTGTCATTAGTAACGAAGTGAGGAATCTCCAACTCAAAATAAGAGGCTTTCTGGCAATTTGAAAGTAAAACGAAGTTTAGCGAAACACCATTAAAACAGAATGAAGACTCTCTTCTATAAGTGATGCATTTGGATTTGATTATGATAAAAAA
>DATCHE010000064.1:0-10365 GCA_036508535.1 Bacteroidales bacterium
ATGGTTTCCGATGATGACCTTGCTGAAGCCAAAAGGTTAATGAAACTCCTTAACAAATCGGGGGCGGAGGTTATGAAAAAACATAATATCAGGGGGGCTACCGATATTACAGGTTTTGGTCTTGCAGGGCATGCCCTTAAAATGGCAAAAGCAAGCAGAGTATCTTTAAAAATCAATATGAAGGATGTTCCACTAATCGGTAATTCGTACAAACTGATAGATGAAGGGTGTATTCCGGGAGCTTCATTCCGTAATCTTGATTATGCTGAAAAGGATATTGATTTTGCATCAGATCTCGATTACAACCTGAAAATGATCGCTTTCGATGCCCAAACGTCAGGGGGACTGTTATTCTCAGTATCACCTGATAAAATGAATCAAATCCTGAAAGAATTACATAGTGCTGGGCTGAGGAATTCAAACGTAATTGGTTCTGTTACTGATCCAAAAGTGAAATATATTTATTTGAATAATTGAAAATCTTTACCACAAAGGAACACAAAGGATTACAAAGATTTTTTTAATCAAAGATAGTCTCGAATACTTTGCATTTTTTTGCTTCGAAACACATTTTGACCTGGTCAGGAGTATTCCTGGTAAAAGAAAGTTCGGGCAGTTTATCCAGCTCAAAAAATTGCGCATCCAATGTTTCAGTATTCTCTTTGAAACTATTTTCCAAAAGTTCACACTCAACGAATATCTTATAAATAGTAAAAGGGAAGAGATGATTATTATGTTTATTCCCCAGATGTATAGCAATGATTCTTTTTGGTTTTACCACGGCACCTGCCTCTTCGAGACATTCCCGTACTGCCGATTCGCTTACCGAAGTATTTACATCTGCCCAACCACCTGGTAATGCCCAGGCACCATCCACTTTTTCCCTTATCATCAGGATCTTATCATCTTTAAAAACAGAAGCTCTGATATCGACTTTAGGAGTTTGGTACCCTGTTTCGGAAGCAAAAAGTTCTCTGATTTTTTTATGGTCAATATTTGTATACTCATGTAATATTTCGACAACAATATTCCTTATTTTTTCATACCTATCAAGGTCATATCTGTCGGCACCAAAAGTTAATCCTGCCTGCGCAATAGATTGCAGCTCAGAGGCCCATAGAAGCCATTTTGTATTCATATCTTTTATTATTGGCTGGAGCTAAAAATAGACAAATATTTGCACAATGTGACCTGCTGGAAATATAATAATGATTTATTTTGGAAGTGAGAACAAAAATTCAATGCCACCCGATTGTATGTTTCTTACCGATATTTCACCCTTATGTAAAATGATTGCATTCTTAACAATCGAAAGTCCTAGTCCAGTACCTCCCTGCTTCCTTGATCTGCCTGAATCTACCCTGTAGAAACGTTCAAAGACTCTGGTAAGATGTTCTTCAGGGATTCCAATTCCATTATCTGAGAATGAAAAATGATAATATTTTTCATCTTCATGAAACAGTCTGACATTGACTGTACTGTTTTCACCTGCGTAGTTTATTGAGTTTTCAAGCAGATTTTGAAATATTGATAGAAGTAATGATCTGTTCCCTTTTACATAAATTTCATCGCTGAGATTGCACTCTATAATCATTTTTTTCAATTCAATTGCTGATTTGAAATTATCCCTCACCTCATAGAAGAGCTCATTAATTCGTACATCTTCAAATTTAAAACTGCTGCCTGCCTCTTCTATTTTGTTCAGTACTGCAATATCATTAATTAACTGCGAAAGCCTATCTGACTGGGCAAGAGCTCTCTCCAGAAAATACTTTTGTTTTTCAGGTTCAATGTTCGCATCAGTCAGAAGAGTTTCAATATAACCTCTTATTGAAGAGACTGGTGTTTTAAGTTCATGAGCTATATTAGATGTAACTTGTTGTTTAATGATCCTGTTTGTTTCTACGCTTGTTATATCGCTTAAAATTATCTCGAAGCTTTCATCGTGAAATAAAACACATTGGACACGGAAGTATTTTCCATTCTTGCCGATCTGATATTCCATGCGCGGAGGTTCACTAGTTTTTATTTCATGTTTTTTTTGTTTTTCAATGAATTCAATAACCGGTTTAAAATCACTTATCTTAAAAAAATTGACGGACGATATTGTAAGCTCTCCGGAAATTATATTCATATACTGTATAAAGTGATTGTTTGTCAATATCTTATCTTTGTCCTTTGTGAAAAAAGCAACTCCTTCATTGAGTATATTCAGATGGTTGAAAATCCTCTCTTTTTCAACGGAAAGGTCATCTTTTGTTTTACGAAGGTTGGTGTAAATACTTATTATTTCTTCTCCAATTATTCCAAGTTCGTTTTTTGGGAATGGAAGATTATGGTCAAAGGACTCATTACGACTGACCTTTACAGCAAAATCCTTGAGCTTTGTAACAGATTCAGCAAATTTGTTTGTCACGATCAGCAAAACAATCCAAATCATGATAAAAGAAAAGAAGATAACTACGAGAAACATCTTTTCTGTAGCCAGGAAATTAACAATATTGATATCATAAATAAGAGCAGCTCTTATGTAGTATTTACTGTAGAATTTTGAATAATAATAGTAATTGACTCCTGTTGTAGCTGATATCCTGATTGTTGTACCAAAATCAGAAAATGTAGACTGCATTACTTCAGGTCTGTTTTTGTGGTTTGCCATTGTTTTCCAGTCCCTTACCGAACTATCGTATAGTACTGTACCGTCAGGTCCGATAATTGTTAATCGAAGTTCAGTCTGGGGAAGGATTTTTACCAGCGAGTCAACAATATGATAATTACCCGTTTCATAAATAGAATTGGAATTAATGTAATTATTTGTGATTCTGGTGATATTATAGAGTTCATCATTTAAGGTTTCGATCCTGTATTTTTTTTCACGCTGGTACAGGTATGCTACTATGACAAGTGTAAAAATTATAAATACACTGAAATAGTAAATAAAAAGCTTGTTCCTGAATTTGCTCCGTGCAATCATTTTAATTTTTTATTTATTGATTCAGAATTCAAAAAAATAGCCATAGCCTGTTTTATTTTTAAGATTGGAACCATATTTAATGATTTTATTTCGGATCCGTGCAATATTAACATCCACAGTACGGTCGGTGACAATAACGTTACCGCCCCAGACTCTGTGAAGTATATCTTCTCTGGAAAAGACCTTACCCATGTTTTCGAGAAGTAGTTTTAGTATCTCAAATTCTTTTTTAGTCAGTTCAATTTTAACTTTATCAATCAGGACTCGTTTTCTGATGTTGTCAAGTTCAATATCTCCGAATTTTAGTATTTCAATATTCTTCGGATTTTCTGATTCTGATCTTTTCAAAACAGCTTTGACTCTTGCTGTTAGTTCATTTATTGAGAATGGTTTGGCTATATAATCGTCTGCTCCAAGACTAAACCCTGTGAGTATATCATTCTCATTATCTTTGGCTGTGAGAAAAATTATCGGGGTAAATATTTTGTATTCTTTCCTTATTTTTTCCGCAAGCCTGAATCCCGACATGGCACCCATCATCACATCGAGGATGAACAGGTCATAATCATATAGTGATTTTTTCAAAGATTCTTCAGATGAGTGTGCCACATCAGTCAAATATCCTGAATTGTCAAGATTGTACTGAAGTATTTCACATAAGTCATCTTCATCATCAACTATTAGAATTCTTTTTCCTTTAATATCCATAAGAAATCTCTAAATGTTTATCTTAATCTTGCATTGTATTATGCGTATCTTTATTAATCCCTGAATGTCTTACGTCAGTTCCCTGCAAAGAGTAAATTGTAGCTTCTGCAATGTTGGTTGCATGATCGGCGATC
Source organism: Bacteroidales bacterium (assembly GCA_036508535.1). Classification (GTDB taxonomy): domain Bacteria; phylum Bacteroidota; class Bacteroidia; order Bacteroidales; family VadinHA17; genus LD21. Next base: position 3,817 of record DATCHE010000064.1, read on the forward strand.
CTTTCAATATTTGTTATAATATTTTTTAAATCAGCATAGCTCAGGAGCATCTCTTTTGTCTTTTTGTTCACCTTTGCATTTGAGATACTGTTTATCAGAAGTTTCTGATTCATTTCATCGACTACTGAATCATTTTTAATAGTCCAGATCGCATAATCTGCATCACTGTTGACAAATGAAAGCAATGACTTTTCGACCATCATCTTTCCTGATAAAAGCATGTTCAGGATAACTTCCGACATAGCTTTATATTCCTGAGTATCCCTTAGTGTTTCAATGATGTTAGTTATATTCATAACACGATCGCCAATACGTTCAAGGTTGATAGTCATTCTGGAAACGGCTACTAACCTGCGGATATCAGAAGCAACTGGCTGATACAGGACAATAGCATTTATGAATTTATCACTGACAGAAATTTCATATTTATCAATTTCAATTTCGTTCATTCTAATTTTCATTATCAATTCCTCCTGTCCCGCTTTGTTACTTTCGGTCATGAGTTTTTCAATTAGACTAAGCTGTGCAAGGACGAGATCAGCCATCTCTTTGAAACTGCTCATTATTTCCTGAATTGATTGTTCTTTTTTTGTACTCATATTATGTAATAATTATTTTACAAGGTAAAAATTTTCAACGGTTATTAGTTCTTATCCGAATTTCCCGGTCAGATAACCTTCAGTGCGAGGATCTTTAGGATTAGTGAACATTGTATCTGTTTTTCCATATTCCACAAGTTCACCAAGGTACATAAACATAGAATTATCGCTTATTCGGGCAGCTTGCGACATATTATGCGTAACCAGAAGGATAGTATAGTCTTTTTTAAAATTTACGAGTAAATCTTCTATCCTGGCTGTGGATACCGGGTCGAGTGCTGAAGTTGGTTCATCCAATAAAAGTACTTCAGGGTTAAAAGCTAAAGCTCTTGCAATACAAAGACGTTGCTGTTGGCCACCAGACAAAAATGTCCCCTTTTTGAAGAGGGCATCTTTTACCTCATCCCATAAGGTCACTTCGGTCAGTGCCTTCTCAACAACCTCATCCCTTTGGCTTCTCTTAAGTTTAATACCATTGAGCTTGTACCCGGCAATAACATTATCATAGATACTCATGGTGGGAAATGGATTAGGTCGTTGGAAAACCATGCCTATCTTACGTCGTAATTCAATGGTTGACATTTTCTGGATATCCATATCATCCAGAAGGATAGTACCGTTTGTCCGGATGTTTGGGTACAATTCATGCATCCTGTTAAAAGCTCTGAGCAGGGTACTTTTACCACAACCGGAAGGACCCATAATTGCTGTTATTGCTTTGCTTTCAATATCTGCATTTATGTCTTTTACGGCATATTTCCCGGCTTCATAAGAAATTGACAGGTCTCTTACTTTCAGGACCGGATTTTCAGTGGTAATTAATGTTTCTGTCATCTTTTTCTTGTAATCTTGGGTTTTGCAGCCAACCGGCCTGACAATATATTTAATGTCAAAACAAATATCATCAGAAATAGTGCAGAACTCCATATGAGCTTCACCATATTGGGATCATTGTAAAATTCCCATATGAGCAAAGGTACTGCACTGGTTGGTTTTGTAATATTATAATTAATAACAGTACTGCCCAGGGCAGTCATCATAAGAGGTGCAGTCTCTCCCAGGATTCGTGAAATTGAAAGTAATATTCCTGTTGAGAGCCCGTTGAATCCGGTTGGTATAAGTACCCTTAGAATAACTTTGTGATAGGGTGTTCCCATTGCAAAAGCTGCTTCCCTGATCTCATTAGGTATCATTTTCATTGTCTCTTCCGTCGATCTGATAATCATTGGCAGCATCATAATTGAAAGAGCAACACTGCCTGCAAATGCTGAAAAACCATTTGTTATGTTTTTAACAATCCACAGGTATGATATGATACCCAGAACAATAGAAGGGACCCCCTGAAGTATTTCCGTCAAGTTTCTAAGAAAATTGGAATAACGACGGCCTTGATTTTCATATAAATATATTCCTATCATAATGCCTGCAGGAATTGCCATAACCGATGAAACAATCACAATAAGAAAAGTTCCAAGGATACCATTGGCAATACCCCCGGGTATTGTTTCATTGTTTGCAACGGCAGACATTGCCTGGAGTGAATCGGGAGAAGTCTGTACAAAAAAGTTGAAATTCATCTGTCCGATTCCACTGATGATTATTTTGCCTACTATCAGAATAATAGGCATTACGGTTAATACCGACATGGCAATAACCAGAACAAGAAATAATTTGTTTTTCTTATTCCTTCCGTCAATATTATCAATAAAAGCCGGAACGTTATTTACTGGCATTCATATAACTTTTTATGAAAATTGTTTTATGATATATTTACCGATACTGTTTACTATTCCTGTTATTGCAAATAATATAAGTCCTATCGCAATTAGAGAACTGAGTTTTAATCCGGATGCTTCGCCGAACTGATTGGCGATGATACTGGCCATTGTATTTCCTGTAGCAAAAAGACCTGAAGGTATTATATTTGAATTTCCGATAAGCATTGTCACTGCCATTGTTTCTCCAAGTGCTCTTCCGAGAGCAAGTATATAACTTGCAATAATTCCCGAACTTGCATTCGGCAGTATGACACGAAAAATAACTTCAAATCGTGTGGCTCCAAGCGAATAAGCAGCTTCCTTAAGTTCATCGGGTACCATTGCAATTATCTCAGTGCTGAGGGAGGTTGCATAAGGAATTATCATTATGGCGAGAATAAGCGAAGCGGTGAATATTCCGAATCCCTGATCACTCAGGCCAAGACTTATTATAAATGGTCTGAGAGTATAAAATCCCCATAAGCCATATACTATTGAAGGAATACCGGCAAGAAGATCGACCAGTGAACTCAGGATATTAGCTACCCTTGTATTTCTGAAATATTCAGCAACAAACAGTGAGGTGGAAAAGGCAAGCGGAAGGCATATTAAAAGAGCAAGGATTGAAGTGATTAATGTTCCGGCAATAAATGGCAAAGCTCCGTAAACTTCATGACCTGTAGTAGGATTCCATTCATTAGTGACGATGAATTTAAGACCAAATTCCTTAAATGCCGGTATCGAGCCCTTCACAAGAGAGAATACAATACCGGTCGAAATGATCAGCACTAATAGTGATGCAGAAAAAAGAATCGTTTTTGTTACCTTGTCACTGCTCATTCATTTATATAAATTCCTATTTAAGCACAGGTTTCCCGTTATAAGTAACCATCCGCAGGATGCTTTTAGCAACAGATGCAGCTTCTGACGGCAGTGATGCATAATTGACGCTTTCTGCAATAGCCTGGGCGTCAGGGCTTACAAGCCAGTCAAGAAATTTTACAATTGATTTGGCCTGGGCTAATGAACGGCCATTGTATGACTGTTCTTTGTAAAGAATAATCCAGGTAAAGCCGCTTATGGGGTATGCTTCCGGATCAGGTGAATTGGTTACCATTATTCTTGTATCAGCAGGTATCTGTCCCTTGGCGGCAAAACTTACTGTTTTAATATCAGGATTAATATAACTTCCTGAACTATTCTGAACCAGAGCATACTGGATTTTTTGGGCGAATGCATATTCAGACCCGATATATCCAATGGAACCGACTGATTGACTTATGGTTCCTGCTACCCCCGGGTTGCCTTTTGCTCCTATACCAACCGGCCAGTTTAGAGATTTGCCTGCTCCGACTTTTTCACTCCAGAGTTTACTGACTTTGCTCATGTAATCACTGAATATGTTCGTTGTTCCGCTTCCATCTGAACGGTAAACCACCATAATTTTCATATCAGGAAGTTTCATATCAGGGTTTACAGTCTTTATCTTTGGATCATCCCATCTGGTGACAGTTCCCATAAAAATATTCTCCAGCAGTTCAGGTGTCATTCTAAGTTTTTCCACGCCGGGGAGGTTATAGGCAATAACTACAGCCCCCATGCAGGTTGGAATGTGAATTACTTCAGCCGGCATTTCTGATAACTCTTTATCTGACAGGTAGGCATCAGTTGCTCCGAAATCGACAACTTTGTCAGTAAGGCTTCTTATGCCTCCGCCTGATCCAATTCCTCCGTAAGTAAGCTGGATCCCGGAATTTTCGCTGTATTTTTTAAATGCCAGGTTATAGAAAGGCATAGGGAATGTTGCACCGGCAGCGGTGACTGATAACTTTTTATTGTCGGTAGTCACTTTTCTACCGCCACTGTTGCATGATACCAGAAGTACCAGTATCGCAGACAATAATAATAAATTTTTCATACGTGCAAATTTGAATTGATTTGTTAATTTAATCATTTTTAGAATTTTATTTCAATATTTAAAGCAATTGTTGTTGTAAAAGATTTTGATTTATCATTAGGCGACCATCCCTGGAAATTGGGAGCAATTTTTATTCCGGGTGTTGGGGAATAATCAAATCCGCCCATAAATAATTGTCCGTCTTTATTATAATTCCATGGATTTGTCTGACCAGCCAGTGTTGTTGACCATAAGTTATCGTACCTGGCGAATAGAGTGAATTTTTTATCCAAAGCTATTGAAGAGTAAAAAGACACTCCTGAAAAATCATGGTTATTTATTATACCATTGTTTTTCTGATTGTTGTATTCGATGCCTGCCTTGAAATCTTTATATGAATATCCGGCAAAAAGGGCCAGTGAGGTTTGATTATAGTTATGCTTCATCATGTCATAGTAACCTCGTAGTACAAATCCATCAAATGGCCTGATAGTGAGTCCAAAGGTTGCTTTAAATGTACTGTCAGACTGTAGTTTTTTATAACCTTCACCGTTTAAAACTGAGAGATCAAATGAAATTGTTTTTGCAGGTGTATACTCTACCCCTGCCCCAAGGTCCGCACTCGGACCGAAATTGTATGCATCCTGAAAAGATTTGTAAATGTAGCGATAACCCCATTGCTTCTCTTGTAAATTATACTGATCAGTACCAATCATACCAAAGCGGGCAGATAGGCCATTCTTTTTGTACTGAACATAAGCATTCTTGATATAAGCTGTCATCTGTAATTTACCTACCCCAGGGTCACCAACATCTATATTTACCCTTGATGAAATATTCTTGCTGAAGAAATATTCATAGCCCAGATATGCCCTTGTAATTTCAAAGGCTTTAGAGTTCCCGTTTTTATTAAATGATGCATTTAAGTCGCTGAAAACAAGTACCAGTGGTTTTCCATATGGTGTGAATGTATTATCAGTCTGTGCATTGATATCAATATCAGGAAGTGCAATTATTAATACCAGGAGGAGTAAAAAGGTTAATTTTATATTCATAGAAAAAATGGATTTTTAACGCTACAAAATTGGAGCAATAACATTACAGGGATGTTAATTAAAAATTACAAAATTGTTACACTTTTATAGGATTATTCAATAAAAAAGAGGCTGACCAGCATGATCATCCTAAAGGCAAATGAACTTATAAATCTAATTTCGGATTATCGTCTTAAATTACTTGAAAAACTCATCAGAGTTCAAAAAAATATCCATATCCTGTTTTGTTTTTCAGATTCTGGCCAAACTTTCCGAGTTTTGATCTTAACCTTGTAATATTAACATCAACTGTACGGTCGGTAACAATTATATCAGATCCCCAGACTCTCATGAGGAGATCTTCTCTTGAAAATACTTTGCTTTGATTTTCCATTAGGATTTTAAGTATTTCATATTCTTTCTTAGAAAGTTCGACCTTCTCATCATTAATGATAAGTCTCTTCCGGATTGTATCAAGCTCAATTTCTCCAAATTTGACTGTTCCCTGATTTTCGGTTTTTACTGAACCTGATCGATTTAGTACAGCTTTCACCCTGGCTGTTAATTCATTAATAGAGAATGGTTTGGTCATGTAGTCATCAGCTCCCAGACTAAATCCGGTGAGCATATCGTTCTCAGTATCTTTGGCTGTAAGAAAGATAACAGGCACATTAATGGCCATCTCTTTTCTAATTTTGTCGGCGAGTTTGAAACCCGACATTAGGCCCATCATAACATCGAGAATAAGAAGATCGAAATGGTGGAGTGACCTTTGCAATGCTTCCTCGGCAGAATGAGCTATATCGGTTTTATAGCCTTCATTGCTTAGATTGTACTGAAGGATTTCACAAAGATCTTCTTCATCATCCACAATTAGAATTCTTTTTCCTTTCAAGTCCATAATTCTATAGCTTAAAGTATTTCATTTTTCGTAAAGACCTGATATCTTTCTTTGTGCAATTGGAATTGATTTTATTGCCAGGTGATTGGTTCTGTGTTGCTTAAATGTTTCGAATTGAGTATATTCTAAAAAAGGGGCTGACCTGTAATCGTCAGCCCCCGGGCAAACGAACGCATTAAAGTTAAATATGATTCCAGATGATCACACCTTACTAGAATGTTTATTAATACTCTGTATTCTGAGGATCAAAATTACACCAGCCACTGGTCCAGTTAGTAGCTCCAAAGGCGCCTTTGTATGCCACAACTGTAAAGAATGAATCGGTTAACCGTGTGTTTGTAAATGAGGCACCGGTTAAGAG
>DATCHE010000065.1:0-13262 GCA_036508535.1 Bacteroidales bacterium
GCAAACATTTTTACGATGCTCTCAAATCAACCGCTTGCTGAAAGGTTAAGACCGAAAGAACTTGGAGAGTTCTGTGGTCAGGAACATCTGGTAGGCAAAGATGCAGTTTTAAGAAAAGTCATTGAATCAGGAAATATTCCATCATTCATTTTATGGGGTCCTCCCGGAGTTGGAAAGACTACGCTTGCATTGATAATAGCCAATACACTTAAAAGACCATTCTTTCATCTGAGTGCCGTTCATTCAGGTGTAAAGGATGTAAGGGAGACTATTGAAAAAGCAAAAAAGCAGCAATTCTTTAACCAGCCCAACCCTATCCTTTTTATCGATGAGATTCATCGGTTTAATAAATCGCAGCAGGATTCTCTTCTAAGTGCTGTAGAACAGGGTACAATAACCCTCATCGGAGCTACTACAGAGAACCCTTCCTTTGAAGTTATTTCACCTCTCCTTTCACGTTGCCAGGTCTACATAATGAAGCCATTAACAGAAGAAGAACTTATCCGGTTAATGAATAGGGCGTTAAAAAAGGATAGCTACCTGGCCACTCATAATATAAAAATCACAGAACATGAGGCCCTTATACGTGTATCAGGAGGCGATGCCAGGAAACTTTATAATGCTCTTGAACTGGTAGTGAGTTCCGAAGCTGAAGAGGGTTCTTCTGAAAAAATAATTATCGATAATGAAAAGGTATTGAAACATGTTCAAAAGAATCTTGCATTATATGATAAGAATGGAGAGCAACATTATGATATTATATCTGCTTTCATAAAATCGCTCCGGGGAAGCGATCCTAATGCCGCAGTATACTGGCTGGCACGTATGGTTGAGGGAGGTGAAGATCCAAAGTTTATTGCCAGACGAATGCTCATTCTTGCTGCCGAAGATATCGGTCTGGCAAACCCGAACGCCTTATTGCTTGCTCAGGCTTGTTTTGAGGCAGTAAACGTAATAGGATGGCCTGAATCACGAATAATTTTATCTGAGGCTGCGATTTACCTTGCAACTTCTCAAAAAAGCAATTCTGCCTACAAAGCAATTGATGAAGCTATCGATACAGTTAAAAATGAAGGAGATCTTCCGGTTCCATTACACTTACGTAATGCGCCTACCAAGCTTATGAAGAGCCTTGGATATGGAAAGGAATATAAGTATGCACACAGCTATTCAGGTAATTTTATTCCCGATAATTTTCTTCCTGACAGTATTAAAGGTAAAGTTTTTTACGATCCCGGAGTGAATGCAAAAGAAGAAGAGATTAGAAAAAGACTATCTGATATTTGGAAAGATATATATAATTATGATAAGAGATAGAAACGTTGCAGGGTGCAGGATACAAGGTACATACTGTTTTTAACTTTCACCATGTACCAATGCAACATGCAACTAGTGCCAGGAACTGTAAGATGAAGCACTGAGAAGCACAGAGTTAAACAGAAAAAATTGGAAACTTTATATATTTTTAATAATTATTTTTAACTTTGTCATAGTATGTCAAGAACGCTAATAAATATTCCCGGAATAAAATTTGTTGAAAGTGGTAATTTTCTATTAATTGCCGGACCTTGTGTAATTGAGAGCGAGGATGTTGTCTTTGAAACTGCGGAACATTTGAAGAAGTTATCTGAAAAATACAAGATTCCTTTTGTGTTTAAGTCATCATATAGAAAAGCGAATAGATCTAAAGGAGATTCTTTTTCAGGAATTGGTGATATTGAAGCACTTAAGATACTTGCGCAGGTCAGAGAGAAATATTCGATTCCGGTTATTACCGATATCCATAACCCGGAAGAGGCAGCAATGGCTGCAGATTATGTAGACATTCTTCAGATACCTGCTTTTCTATGCAGACAGACTGACTTGCTCGTGGCTGCCGCAAAAACTGGTAAATGGGTGAATATAAAAAAAGGTCAGTTTTTATCAGGCTCCTCTATGAGATTTGCTGTTGAAAAAGTTCTGGAGTCAGGGAACAATAAAGTCATGCTAACAGATAGAGGCAACATGTTTGGTTATCAGGATATTGTAGTTGATTTCAGAAATATTCCGATAATGCAGAAAATAGGTGTTCCTGTAATAATGGATATAACGCACTCACTTCAGCAACCAAATCAGGAGGCTGGGGTTACAGGGGGACAACCTGAGATGATAAGTACAATTGGAAAAGCCGCAATAAGTGTTGGAGCCGATGGTATTTTTATTGAAACTCATCCTAATCCGGCAATCGCAAAATCTGATGGCGCCAACATGCTCAAACTCTCAGAAATGGAAAACCTTTTAATTAAGCTCGTTGCATTGAGAAAAATAATAAATTCCTTTTGATAACTAAATTAATAAACTACTAAAATGAAAAAAATCCTACTTGTATTTACTGGACTTCTTGCTTTTGCTTTCATTAATGCACAGTCCTTAAATGAAATTGTTAAGAATTATTCAACGGCAATAAAATATGATAAACTCGCCGGCGTAACTTCCATAAAGATAACGGGTAAAATGTCTGCTATGGGAATGGAGATGCCAATGGTAATGTATATGAAGAACCCTAATAAAATCAAAGTAACCTACAGCTTCAACGGTCAGGATATGGTGTCGGTATTTGATGGCGAAAAGGGATATACCATGAATCCTATGACAGGTTCAACCACTCCTGTTGAACTTACAGGAGAACAATTAAAACAAGTTAGTCAGAATAATGTTTTCAACAATCAATTGCTTGACTATCTTAAAAACGGACAATTGACGCTTGAAGGAACAGAAAATGTAAATGAGAAGCCTGCATTTAAGTTAAAGGCAAACGTTGGAACCAATCCGATTTATCTGTTCCTTGACAAAAGCTCATACATGCTTGTCAAAACCAGTACTACTGTTGATCAGATGGGCACTTTGATGAATGTTGACTCATATATGACTGATTACGTTGATATAAACGGGGTTGTTATTGCCAAGAAAACATCAGCAATGGCTAATGGCATGGAGGCTGCCGTAATTACTTTCGATAAGATTGAGGTGAATATTCCTATGGAGGACAGTTTCTTCAAAATGAAGTAATTAATCAGATCAAAATTTGATATAGAGGCAGGATGCCAAAAATATGTAGAGACGCAAGATTTTGCGTCTCTACCATTTTGCAGCTGGCCTGTAAGCCGGATTCTGTCCGGTTTTTTTTTCTACAAAAGAAGTTAAAACCGGTTTCCATCATTTATCTAGGTCATGCATTGCTACATGACTCATACGATCTACCCCCCGGCATCGGACGAGCAGCCCTTATCGCCGGTATACATGATCTTTCAACCCATAAGGTGTACGGCTCCTGATGTTGCCACCCTGACCGGTAAGCTCTTACCTCACCTTTTCACCCTTATCCGCCAGCTGGCGGACGGTTATTTTCTGTTACACTACTATACCCTCACGGACATCTTCCCGTTAGGAAGCATGGTGCTCTGTGTTGCCCGGACTTTCCTCCCCGCCCTGAGCGTAGCCGAAGGGCGGGGCGATGGAACAGCCTGCTGCACCGCAAAGGTAATAATTTACAGCAAATTGTCTATACCTTATAATAATGGTTAATTTTGCAGGCGAATAAGGATAAAGATAAAAGACAAAAGTAAAAAGATAAAAGTGCTGTGCAAGATATTGATCTAAACGAATATAATTACGATCTTCCGACTGAAAAGATTGCCCAATATCCTGTAGAAGAAAGGGATAGCTCAAAACTACTAATTTATAAACACGGAAAGATATCACAAGATATTTTTAGCAATATCGATATTAATATTCCTGATAATTCACTGCTGGTCTTTAATAATACACGGGTAATCAGAGCCAGAATTCTATTTCGAAAAGAGACAGGCGCTATAATTGAAATACTTTGTCTGGAACCTCTTTTACCTTTTGAATATGAATTATCATTTAGTTCCCTTGAACCGGTAGAATGGAAATGTATTGTTGGAAATCTTAAAAAGTGGAAAAGCGGTATAGTTTCAACATCTTTTATAATTAGTGGTAAGCAATATATACTAAATGCAGAAAGACTTAAATTTGAAGGTGATGCATGGAGAATCAAATTCAGCTGGACCTGTCCTGAGATAAGGTTTGGTGAAGTAATTGAAGCTGTCGGCCATATCCCTCTCCCACCGTATATAAATAGAGAAGATGAAGCAGAAGACACAGACAGATACCAGACAATATATTCAAGTATTAAAGGATCTGTTGCCGCACCAACAGCAGGATTGCATTTCACAGATAAGGTTTTTGAAAAGCTTAAGCAAAAAGGAATTAAATCAGCTGAAATAACCCTTCATGTGGGTGCCGGCACTTTTCAACCTGTAAAATCTGAAAATATTTCCGGTCATGAAATGCATTGTGAACATTTCTTTGTTACGGCTAAAATAATTGATTTATTACTGGAGAATCAGGGAAACATCATTACGGTTGGCACAACGTCTGTCAGAACTCTTGAAAGCCTTTATTGGATAGGAGTTAATCTGGTAAACAAGCAATCGCCTGGTAATAAAATTCTTACACTTGGGCAATGGGATGCTTATAATCTCGTTAACAGTATATCCCTGAAGGAATCGATGCAGGCATTATTAGATTACCTTATAGATAATAACTTATCATATATTCATGGGTCAACAAGGCTGCTGATAATTCCCGGATATAACTTCAAAATGATAAATGGAATGATCACTAACTTTCATCAGCCAAAGAGTTCACTTCTGCTTCTTATTTCAGCATGGATAGGAAATAATTGGAAAAAAGTTTACAAGTTTGCAGTGGAAAATGATTTTAGATTTTTAAGCTATGGTGACTCCTCCCTTTTATTGAAATAGTAAAAAACCGTAACAATAGTAGCTATAACGAAATATTTAGTTTAATTTTGTAAATAAATTGTTTTTTTGTTTATTTGGATAAAAATTATTTTGGAATGAGTGAGAACAGATTGATGCAACAGGTAATAGCCATATTTTCAATTTTTATGGTATTTTTCTATCTGGGTGTTGGGGTTTTCCTGATATTCTTTACAGGTCTGAGTTATCTTGACAAGGCTGTGCGAATCATAATGGGATCAACTTTTATTTTCTATGGATTGTTCAGAGCTTACAGGTCGTACGTAAAAATTGTTGAGGTTTTTTTTACAGACGACAAAGATGAAAGGTGAATCATTTATTGCAATGTTTTATTCTATGAGGAAGAATTATTCTATATTCCGGTCAGCCTTGGCATGTACTTTGCTGTTACTCTAAAGGAGAATAATTTAACCTTTAAAAATTTTAAGAATATGAACAGAGTATCAGTTATTCAAAAATTTATTATTATTGCGTGCCCAAATAAAAATTTCGTGCCCGCTATTATTGTGAACAAGAATAATTATCTTAATTTTTTATCGAAAATCCGTTATCCAATAATCTGGTTAATGCTATTGCTTGCATCCTGTTCCGGAGGTAATAAATCCGCAATGAATGAAACGCCAACCAGAGGAAGTATTACGATTTCAGCAGATGAATCTATTCAGCCTCTTATAGAAACAGAGGTATTTACTTTTACTCACCTCTATCCAAATGCAAAAATAAAGACCCAATTCAAGCCTGAGTATGATGTGATAAATGATTTTATGGATGATTCTGTTAAAGTAATTGTGACAAGTAAAAAACTTTCAGATTATCAGATTCAATATCTTCGTGATGCTCAGATTATAGCCCGAACAACAACATATGCCTACGATGCATTGGCTATTGTTACTAATAAGAATAATACTGATACGATTTTAAAATACAACGCAATAAAAGATATTTTCCTTGGTAAGATCAAAAAATGGAAGGATATCAACTCAAATTCAAAACTGGGCGACATACGTGTAATTTTTGATAATAACAAATCAGGGAACATAAGATATTTTAAAGAACTTTTTGAGATTAAAGATTCACTTTCAGGTAATTTCTTTGCTGTTAACAACAATCCGGAAGTCATTGAATTTGTTTCCAAAAATCCTGACGCACTGGGCATTATAAGCGTTAACTGGATCAGTGATAAAGATGATTCTCTCAGTACCAGTTTTATTAACAAAGTAAATGTCGTTGCTACTTCACAACAATATGTTAATGACGGAAGCTATTATCGCCCTCACCAGGGATTTATTTATGACAAATCATATCCTTTTGTACGGGAAATTTACATTATTTCGCGGGAGACTTTTGCGGGCTTGGGTTCAGGTTTCAAAAACTGGGCTTGTGCAGAACAAGGGCAGCGTATAGTTCTTAAATCCGGACTTGTACCTGCAACGATGCCGATAAGACTGGTGCAGATTAAGAAGTAGAAAGTAGGTAGTAGGCAGGAAGAACGAGAAACGAGAAACGAGAAACGAGAAACGAGAAAAAAATGAATTTTTGAATATTGAAGTAACAAATTAAAATATTAACATTATAATTGATCTCAAATAAAGAAGCTATGAAACGTTTAATTTTTCGACCAGCATTTTTACTGGCAGGTATATTGACAGTATTTACAATTAACATAAAGGCTCAGGATTTAAATTCTGCTACAATGTTAACCAGGAGCGAACAATATGACAAAGCGGAAGCTATGTTCCAGCAGTTAATACAGAAAGAGCCTACAAACAGTAAAAATTATTTTTATCTGGGAGAAAATTACCTTCTCGACTATTTTGCAGATACAATCTCAAATTCATTGCCAGTAGCAGCAAAAGCAGCTAAAGACTCATATCAAAAAGGCGTTGAAGTAAATCCAAATGATCCTCTTAACTATATAGGTCTGGCTAAGGTTGCATTCTATCTTGGAGATAATAAGACAGCTACAGAAATGCGCGCTAAAGCAAAAAGTTTTCTTCTTCCCTATAAGAATATCAAAAAAATTGTACCCCCTGCCCCGGATTATTCATTCGCATTGGCTAAAATTGCAGAATCATATATTAAGGACAAGAATGTTGATACCACGATGGCATTACCACTAATCAGAGAAGCCATTCAGATTGATAATAAAGGTCGCGATGTGTATCTGATTGCCGGAGATATTTATATAATGTTAAATGACGGTTCTAAGGCAATATCATACTACAAGCTTGCGCAGTTTGCGGATCCTAAATCATCTACGGCAAACATGAAAATAGGTAGTATCTATTTTAAAGGTAAAGCTTATCCCTCTGCAATTTCAGCTTTTGAAGAAGCTATTGCACTTAACCCGAATTTTGCTCCTGCATACCGGGAACTTGGACAATTGTATTTATCTGCTGGCAGGTATGATCAGTCGAAAGAAAATTTCAAGAAATATCTTGATCTGACACAAGGCAACATACCTGCAATGACAAAGTATGTTAATGCTCTTTTCTATGCAAAAGACTATGAAGGAGTAATTACAAAAGTTGAAGAAATTTTTGCAGTCGATAAGTCCAGAACTTACATGAATCGCCTTGCCGCCTACTCATCTTATGAAAAAACTCCACCCGATTATGTAAAAGCGTTGGCTTATATGGAAGAACTTTTCAGAACAGTGGCTCCCGAACGGATAAATCCAAAAGATTATCTTTATATGGCCAGAATACTGGTTAAAAAGAACCAGAATTATCCTAAAATGGTTGACGAGCTGAACGGTCTTAAACTACAACTTGAGAAAGATAATGCAAAATATGCATCTGCCACTACAGCTGATAAGGCAAAAATGAAGCCGGCTCTCGACGAACTTACCACCAAAACTGAAAACCTCAAAAAAGAAGTGGCAAAAGCCGATCTTGAGATTACCAGAGCCTTTGTAGAGTATAACAAATTATTGGCTTTCAATCCTCAGGATAAAAACATCATAAATGAGATTGCCAATACATACTATACTTTCAGGAGATACGAGAATGCTGCCAATATATGGACAAAGCTTATTGATCCCACAAAAGACAATACTGAAGATCTTATGAGAATCGGCAGAGCATATTATAACGGGGAAAACTACAAAACTGCTGATTCAGTATTTAGTGCAATAATTGCCAAATCACCAACTTACCTCCCTGCTTATCTTTGGGATGCTAACTCTTATACAAAAATGGATCCGGATACAAAGCTGGGTCTCGCAAAACCTAAATTTGAAAAACTGCTTGAAGTTGCAATGGTCGATTCTGTAAAAAATGCTGCTATAATGATAGACGCCATGGTTTACCTGAGTTACTACAATATGAAAACCGAAAATTACAGCAAATCAAAAGACTACTACAACAGAATGATTAATCTTAGTCCAAATAATAAGGAGTATAAAATCAGGGGTTACAATGGCATTGGTTCTGTAGAACTTCAATCGACATCGTCAGAGAAGACTAATGAAGGACGACTCCCCTATTTGTCAAGAGCTACTGATGCTTATACTAAAATTCTGGCTATAGACCCCTCAAATTCATCAGCAAAAAGTCAGTTAAACTATGTACGTGAATTCGAAGCTCAGATTAAAAAAGGTATTAACCCAAATGAAATTAAGGGAGTTGTTAAGGATTCAGCCGGACAACCAATACCATATGCTTCAATCAGAGTAAAAGACACCGCTGCTGAAAATATGTCTAACACCAGGGGCGAATTCAAATTTGAAATACCTCAGGGTTCGGAAATTTTGATAATTAGTGCCAAAGGATTTAAGTCGCTGGAGATACCTGTCACAAAATCAAGAGTTTATAATGTTGCTTTGGAAAAATAAAGTTTTATATTCAAATATGATAATTAATTATATCAGTAAATGAATAGAGTATATCGTTAACTTGAAAATCTTTTTGTAGAGAGAATTATTCTAAACTGAATTAAAAGTTAACATTATTCTATACTAAGTTGGAAAAAAACAATTCATAATATATATTTGCAAATCGTAAAATCTTAAACTTAAACAAACCAATAAAAAATGAGTAAACAAGGAAGTTCGTTCAAAGATGCGTTGCAAAATGCTTTTGCAACAAGCGCTATTTTAATAGCTTTTATTGTATCCTATATTTTGTTCACACAAATTATGGGTAATCCTGTGAATTTCGAAGGCGGCAATCCAAAAGGAGCTGCACTGGAAGGAAACTATCTTGGAATCATCTATAAAGGTGGTTACATTGTTCCTATTCTTATGACTTGCGTTTTAACTCTTCTCATTTTCATTTTTGAAAGGGCAATTACCCTCTCTAGAGCAAAAGGAAGAGGCAGCTTAAATTCCTTTGTAAGCAAACTTCAAGTTCTTCTTGCTGAAGATAAAATTGAAGAAGCTTTGGAGGCATGCGACAAACAGAAAGGATCGCTTGCTAATGTAATGAGGGCTGGTCTGGTTCGTTATCGTGACCTTCAGAAAGACAAAGCACTTGAAAAAGATCAAAAAATCCTTTCAATTCAGAAATCTTTTGAAGAAGCTACTGCTCTTGAGCTGCCAATGCTTTCAAAAAACATGGTTATCTTTTCAACTCTTGCTTCTATTTCTGTTTTGATCGGTCTTATTGGAACAGTACTTGGTATGATTCGTGCATTCGCTGCTCTTGCTCAGTCAGGTGCTCCTGATGCTCTCGCTCTTGCTACCGGTATCTCTGAAGCTCTTATTAATACAGCTTTTGGTATTACAGGTTCAACATTAGCTATTATTGCTTTTAACTATTTTTCATCTATGATCGACGGTTATACATTTAAAATTGACGAAGCAGGCTTCAGCCTGACCCAGAATTTTGCCGGGTCACTGAAAAATAACTAATAAATTTATCTTTTGGTTCATATAAATTAATAAAGAGAGAAAAATGCCAAAGATTAAATTACCAACAAAGTCGCCCCATATCGACATGACGCCGATGGTTGACCTGTTCTCGGTGGTGTTAACATTTCTAATGCTGACTGCCACAATGAGACAACAGGAACCTGCCCCTGTTGATACGCCCTATTCCATATCGGAAAAACCAACACCTGATTTTAATACTATGACTTTGATTTTGTCAAAGGACGACAGGGTGTTCTTAAATTTCGATAATGGACCTGATACTATTCTTCATTACAGATCAAAAGTTCTTGCCTTAATTGGCGGAAGATATGGCATCGAATTCAATGAATCTGAGTTAAGGCAATTTGAGAAGTATCCTTCATCGATGGGAGTTCCGATTCTTAAAATGAAGGAGTTTTTAGCAGCAAAAGATGCGAAATCAAAGATGGCATTTGACACAGGAATTCCGATTGATTCCACTGATAACCAACTGGCGGATTGGATTTACTTTACCCGTTCTGTAAATCCGAATGTTCAGGCATGTATTAAAGGAGATGTAAAAACCGGATTTCCAATTGTTAAGAAAGTCCTCGATATTTTACAGGAAAAGAATGTGAATAAGTTCAATCTGATCACAAATCTTGAAGCAGCTAAGGTTAACGTAGCAGAAATACAAAAGTGATATGGCAGAAATAATTCAAGAGGAAAAAGCTGGCGGGAAGAAGAAAGCTAAAAAGCATGCCCCGCACATAGATATGACACCGATGGTTGACCTTATGTGTCTGCTGATCACATTTTTTATGCTTACAACTGCCTTTAGTAAACCTAAGGTCATGGAGA
The DNA here is from genome assembly GCA_036508535.1 of Bacteroidales bacterium. GTDB lineage: Bacteria > Bacteroidota > Bacteroidia > Bacteroidales > VadinHA17 > LD21. Next base: position 10,540 of record DATCHE010000065.1, read on the forward strand.
TCAACCTTCCTGAGAAGATAAAAGATCCAACAAAACAGGAACCGCCTAAAATTTCAGCAAGTCGAACGCTTAACATTATTCTGGGACCGGATAATAAGATTTTTTGGTATCCGGGTGCTGTAAAACCAGAGGATTATTCGAATCTCCCCCCGGTTGCGGAAGTTGATTTTAGTGCATCAGGCATACGTCAGTTGCTACTGGAAAGAAACAAATCACTTGCTAAAAAGATCGCTGATTATAACGATTTGGTTGTTACAGGAAAGCTTGTGATCACTGCTGATTCTGCTTTGGGAGGAATAAAGAAGTTAAAATCAGATGACGATACTGGACCAATAGTTCTTATAAAAGCCTATAAATTAGCAAATTACGGTAATTTTGTAGATATTCTCGATGAGATGAATATCTGCGGAATAGCGCGTTATACTTTTATTGATATCGCTTGGTTTGAAAACAATATGGTCGAAAAAGCTTCTGGACTTCCTTTATCTAAACCACCTTCATCCAAATAAACTCGTAAACCTATAAAGAAATGGCAAAAGAAAAAATTAAAGCCCCTGCCTTCGACGATATTGTCTTTGAGGATAGGAATAAGGAATACGGAGCTTACAAACTACGTAAAAAGTACAGTAGTACTGTACTATTTGCATTATTGCTAGGAATAATAGTAGTATCTACAGCAATTATTACTCCTTATCTTAATGCTAAAGCGTTGGAAAACACAAAAAAACGCGCAGAACGGCAGGTTGAAATAAAGATGGAGAATCTCGATACACCAACTGAAGTTGCCCCACCTCCACCACCCCCTCCTCCTCCACCTGCAGACGTAGTGCAACAGGCCAGATATGTGCCACCCGTAGTTGTTGACTCGATAAAACCTGAAGACGTTAAGCAGTTCATGACTGCAGATGAGGCTCAGGTTGAAGTTAAGAACGAAGAGGTAGTGGAAGCTGTAGCCATAAAAGAAGAGGTTCAGGAAGCAGATGTGGAAGCAACACCTTTTGTTGTTGTTGAAGAGATGCCTATGTTCCCCGGTGGTGATCCTGCTCTTTTGACTTATATATCTCAAAATACTGTTTATCCTGAAGTTGCAAAAGAAAATAACATTCAGGGAAGAGTAATTGTCAGATTCTGTGTAACTTCTAAAGGTGGTGTAAGTCAGGTAAGCATTCTTAAAGGTGTAGACCCTGAACTTGATAAAGAAGCCATAAGAGTTGTTAACACACTTCCTGCTTTCAAACCAGGTAAACAAGGTGGAAAACCAGTTCCTGTATGGTACATGGTTCCAATTACTTTTACACTTAAGTAAAACACACTTAAAAGTTTATAAGAAAAAGGCTGGATCGATTGATCCGGCCTTTTTTATTAAATGACTAGCCGCAATCGTACATATAGAAGTTTTGATGCTTGAGGGTAATACGAACAATGAACATTCAAATGTTACTAATTCTTAATTCTTTAATTCCTTCTTAAGGATTTCCACAAAATCCTCAATATCTTCCTCTGTAGTATCCCAACTGGTCATTAGTCTGTACTCAGATATCTTTTCATTCCAGGGATAGAAGAAGTAATGATTCTTCATTTTTTCAGCTACTTCGCTTGGCATAATAACAAAAACACCGTTAGATTCTACATTCTGTGTGATCCTTATCCCTTTAATCTCCTGCAATGCCTTATCCAGTATTCTGGCCATTGTATTTGAATGGGAAGCGCATTTTTTCCAAAGATCGTTATGGAAATATGCAATGTACTGTGCTGAAATAAATCGCATTTTTGAAGCAAGCTGCATCCCTTGTTTTCTTATGTATTTAAAGTCGTTTGAAAGGCCGGGTTTAAGGAAACAGATCGCCTCACCAAACATCATCCCGTTTTTTGTACCACCAAAAGAGAGAACATCAACTCCCGCATCAGTAGTAAATGCTTTAAATGGAAGATTAAGGAAGACTGCTGCATTAGCAATTCTGGCACCGTCCATATGAAGTAACATTTTCCTGTCATGTGCAAAATCTGCAATTTTTCTTATTTCAGAAGGAGAATAAACAGTACCCATTTCAGTTGCCTGGGTTACAGAGATCACTTTTGGCTGAGAATGATGTTCAAAATCAAAACCATGCATATGCTTTTCGAGAAGTTCCGGATTTATCTTCCCGTCAGGAGTATCAACTGTAAGTACTTTGCAGCCAATTAATTTTTCAGGTGCGCCGCATTCGTCCTGTTCCAGATGTGCTGAAGATGAAGCAATGACAGAATTCCAAGATCGTATAACAGCTGAAAGTCCTAATACATTGGCGGCAGTTCCGGTAAAGACAAAATATGTCTCAGTTATGCTTCCAAACTGTTCCTTAAATATATTCAAAGCTTGTTCTGTGTAAATATCAGATCCATAACCGATTGCATGACCTGTATTTGAAGCGATTACCTCCTTTATTATATCAGGATGAATTCCTGAATTATTATCGCTTGCGAATCCTCTCTTTTCTCTTTTTCTTTCCATTTATTTTTTTTTTGAGGTAATCTCATTTGAGAATATAAATAGCCCATATTATTTCTGATTTCGTAGAGCTTAAAACCCGAAGCTACTGTTTAGATGAGTTACAAATTTATGCAAAAGAACAGATTTTAATTTTATCCGGTATATAATTTATTTAAAAAAAATTATCTTGCAAAAATTATAAGTATACTTCTGGATTTTGGATATATTCAACTCTTAAAACTAACAGGAAAAC
>DATCHE010000066.1:0-4096 GCA_036508535.1 Bacteroidales bacterium
GTAGTAGTTTCTGCTTCTACTGCGGGAAGGTCGGTAATATCACCTGGTAAACCAAGGACAGCTACACCTTTTTTATGCACGGCATGTTGAAGGGCGGCCTGTAACATGCGTGGCAATTGTGCAGGTGTAGCAGCAACCTGATTGTAGCAACTGCAATCGTCAAAAAGCTTTATTGTGTTTGTTTCCTGAAAATAACTTGTTCCAAATTCTTTGGCAGGGAGTGTAGAAGCAATGGCCAGTACGGAAGCCGATGAACGGTGCGCATCATACAATCCGTTTATCAGGTGGACATGTCCTGGTCCACTGCTGCCTGCACAACATGCCAGACCATTAAGTTGGGCCTCTGCACCGGCAGCGAATGCAGCAGTCTCTTCGTGCCGTACATGAATCCATTTGATTTTACCGTTACGGTGCACAGCTGCATTTACATGATTGAGACTATCGCCTGTTACTGCATAAATCCTTTGGATACCTGCATCAACTAATGCTTCCACCAGCTGGTCCGAAATATTTTTGTTCATAAGTTAGTTTTATACTCGATTTTTTACTACTATTTCTAAAAATTGCTAAATAAATCATGCCTAAAAAGAAATTCTGTCTGGTCGCAGTCTTTTTATGAATAACTGATTAACGGGTCTCAGGCTCGAGTACCTTTTCGTTGGTCATGGAAAGAAGGTTGGAAAATTTCCATGTTCCTGATGCCGTTTAGCCAACCTGACAAACCGGTAAAGACAATACCAAACAGAATTTCAAAAATGTCATAAAGTTGTAAAAAATCAATTTCGGCAATTCAACTTATTTTCCTGCAAATTTTATCAGCTCTCTATTAAACTTTTCAGTTTCCTCCAGAAACATGCTATGACCACTGTTCTCAAAAACTACAAGGTGTGAATTTAAGATGCTGGCTTTCATCTGTTCTGCCAGATCGAAAGAACATATTTTGTCTTTTTTACCATGCATAATTAAAGTTGGGATGGTTATTTTCGCCAGGTCAACTCTCAGGTCGGTATCGCGCAAGGCTATTAAGCACTGAGCTGTAGCGTAAGACGAAGCACTCAGATTGATTCCTGTTAACCAGGCGCCAATTCCTTTATTTAATGAAGTTTCAGTAGCAGAAAATATCTTTGCAAAATTGGACAATAGCTTTGGACGATCCTTGTAGTTCAATTTAATCAAATCGTCAACTGCACTTTTAGGCAGATTGAATTTAAAATCATCGCGCTGTGTCCAGATTGGGGCGGCTGCTCCAAACAAGGCCAATTTTGAAATATGGGTTCCATTATTCCCAGCTGCATAACGAACAGCGATGGACCCACCCATAGAAAAGCCGCCTAACACAGCATTTTTAATATCCAGTATATCCAACACCTTTTTTATATCCGAAACATGAACATCGTAATTATACGCTCCGTAAGGTTTATCTGACTTACCAAATCCTCTCAGGGTAATTCCTATTGCACGAAAACCAGCATTAATCAAATCATTGTATTGATATTCGTACATTTCATCACTTAATGGCCAACCGTGTATCAATATAATTGGTCTTCCTTCGCCAGCATCTGTAATGTGAAGTCGAACATTTGGTTCTACTTCAATGTATTCTGCTCTAACCATTCCAGGCGTTGTTTTGTCAATTGATTTTTCCATCGTTATAATTTTTAGTTATTATCCTTTGAAGCATAAGAATTTATTCGATTGAGATATTATAACTGATAAAAGTCAGAAAAGAGAATACTATAAATGTGTTAAAAAAAAAAGCGCTGGTTTACAAACCTTAATAAGAATTTACCGGGTCTCACCAAAAATATCCTCTGAATTCATTAGTAATTCAACGTATTGGGCTCTCTTATAAGCTAAAGAATTACTATCGAGCTTATTTTTAGACAGTTTGCCCCTAAACTCATCGATACTCTTGTAGCTTTTGGTATCCATCCAATCCACTAATTCCTTCTTGATGTTTGTAATCTGTTCCAAGCCATTTTTGTATAATGTACTTACTAACTGGACACTGGAGGACCCTGATAAGATTAGTTTAATTACATCTGCACCAGTAAATATCCCATGACTGCTGCAAACGTCAGCTTTAATATTTTCGAATAATAATCCCGAATATCTTAAAGATTTCTTATAATCCCCTTTATTACTAAAATTAAAAGATTTGATATGCTTTTCTTCGGCTATATCGATATCTGGCTGGAAAAAAGAATTAAACAGAACAAAAGCATCGACTCCGTTTTGATCAAGCCTTTTTATGAAATTCAGAATATTCGAGTAGTCTGGACTTAATTTTACGCTAATTGGGATCGAAATATTCTTTCTGATCGCTTTCACTATTTTGATCTGATCATCCTCAATTTCTTTTGCATCTTTAATAAAATCAGAGGGCGAATGATAAAAATTCAGTTCAATTCCATCAACTCCGGTTTCACTTATTAACTTCGCATATTTGATCCAGGTATCATAGTTGATTGCATTTAAACTTGCTATTACCGGAATCGATAGACTCTCCTTTGTTTTCCTAAGATTAAAAAGATGATCATCGGATCCTTCATACTTAATATCCGGATGAATTGTAAGCATTTCTGCATTGAGGTCGTTAAATTCAGTTAACCTCTCATCCATTTGCAACCGTTCGAGTTGTATCTGCTCCTCGAATAAAGATTTATAAACAACAGCAGCAACACCAAGTTCTTCCGCCTTTTTAAGTTTATCCAAATCTTTCGACATGTTAGATGCTCCCAAAATTATGGGGTTATCTAACTCGATCCCCATATACTTTGTTTTAAGATTTGTCATTGAAATAGGTATATGTTTTCTGATAGGATAATTAATATTTATTCCTCTGTATACTTAATAATTTCAACCGGACAACTTTCTGCAGCTTCCTGTATTTTCTCTTCATTACCAAAGAATTTGGCACCTTCAATTACAGTTGCTTCGTCGTCGAGTTTAAAAACTTCAGGACAAATATCTACGCACAAACCACATGCTGTGCAACCATCCTCAATCCAAACTTTTTTTATAACCATGATTATTGTTTTCTAATTATTGAGCTAAATATCCACCATCAATTTCTAGTGTGGCTCCAGTTATAAATGAGCTGTCGTCAGAAGCAAGGAAAATAAACCCTGAAGCAACCTCTTCAGATTTTCCTAAACGCTTCATAGGGTGCAGTCCAACGATATACTTTTGAAGATCCGAATCTTTTGTAATGCCTGCATTGGTGAGCAAAGGCGTTTCAATAAATCCGGGACATATAGCATTTATTCTTATATGCTCAGTGGCATATTCTATTGCTGCAGTTTGAGTAAGCCCTACAATACCATGTTTTGCGGCAACATAATGCGATGAAGTTGCGAAACCCACTTTGCCCAAAATAGAAGACATGTTAATAATAACTCCGCTATGTTGTTTAGACATTTGTGTCAGCTCATGTTTCATGCAATTGAAAACGCCATTAAGGTTAACATTAATTACTTTTAACCAGTCTTCTTCGCTCATGTCGCCGACTTTATTTGCTTTCCCGCCTATACCTGCATTATTAAGTGCAACATCAAGCGATCCGAAAGCGCTTACCACTTTTTGAATTGCCTTTTGTACCTGGGCAAATACCGATATATCACATTCAATAAAAATGGCCTTGGGATTTTCCTTTTTAATCTCCAGTATTGCTTTATCACTATTCGATGATCTTAAATCGGCTACTGCTACATTGGCACCCTCCTTTATTGCTGCAATGGCGCATGCCAAACCAATTCCCGACAATCCTCCGGTAATAAAGACCGTTTTATTTTCAAGTTTTTTCATTCCATAAATTGTTTTATTAAAAGACTTCTTTGACAATCATTTTATTATCAATATGTAATTTGGATAAGAACTTTTCAATGGCTTCCATCATTGGTGGAGGTCCGCATACATAAATATTTTTTTTGGGGTCTTTAACGTAATCCTTTAAAAAACCTTCGGTGATTTGCCCATGTGCATACCCATCTGCTTTTTCGTCAGATAAAATGTTAATGAAATTTCTGCCTAATAATTTTTTAAATTCATGCGCGAGTATGATATCGCCTTTGGTTTTATTGGCAAAGATGAGCAT
>DATCHE010000067.1:0-33932 GCA_036508535.1 Bacteroidales bacterium
CTGAGCGTATAGCCTTTAGTTGAGATCGAATGTGGGAAGTTTTCATTAATCTCTTTCGCTTCTGATTTCATGGTTAATTTTCCCTTATCATCATAAGCTTCATTTGCCAGAATAATTCCATCTTTGAAGTCAGCATTTCCATAATATGCAGCCATTCCTGTGTTTTTCCAGCCATTCCTATCAATTTTCAGTTTGGCATCTTTGGTAAACCAAACTTTACCGGTTGTTTTATTATCTGCGTCAACATAAGAATACTCATCGCATTTATAACCCACAATTACTTTTGAATTTCCGGTTTTTGTAAAAGCAGGAGGATTTGATTTTTTGACAGGTTTCCCATTTTTATCTGTTTGAGCTGTATTCTCATCCTGCACCGGGGAAATTATACCCATTTTTGAAGCATTAACTTCAGTAAGTACAATAAAGCATTTGTTTTCTCCATCCATTACCATGGTACTGGTCGCCGCTGCAGTCCCGTTCTCTTCACTGCTGATCGATTTAGTTTCAACACCAACGCTAGGACTCGTTGAACTATAATACATATACATTTCCATCTTTATTACATCTTTCTTGTCGTATGATTCAGCTACCATATAAATCCTGGAATTAAAACTGTAATCATCATTGTATTTAAGAGTCACTTTATTCCCCATGAGTTTACCCATATCGAATCCACCCGAAGGTTTAGAGCTCTGACCTGAGGTTTTTGCACCATCAGAATTTGCAGACTGGCTGGCATTAACCTTATTGATGCTATCTTCTCTGGCTGCAGCTTTTTCCTTTTCCCTGTCTATAGCCTTTTGAGTTTCTTTAGTTGCTGCACTATCTATCTGGTTATCGACTTCTTTATTAGCAGTGCGGGCACCTGCATTTATGACCTTACCCATTTTATTTCTAAGCATATTACCTACCTGACCATAAGTTGCAGCCGGCAAAATTGCAGTAAAAGCGAGTAAAAAAAACAATGCTTTGGTTCTCATAATAAACGTTTTAAAAGTTACAGGATAAAGTTACAGAAATTTTTTGTTCAGTTCCAAATGGCAAAAAATATAAAAGCTCAGAGAAGACTATTCCTCATTATGAGAACTAGTGCTCCTCTGTCTTTCTTGCCCCCCATCCCCCTAAAGGGGGGTTAATACTCTGTATGTTTGACAATTATTATCAAATTATACTACAGCTACCTCAACAGGCTTTTCTTTTTCTCTAAGAACTGATTCATACAGAGATGCGAATGAGCTGCTTACCCAGATGATTGCAGGAAAGATCCCGACAATCAGCATGCATAAACCAAAGATAATGATGAAGATAGAAGCAAAGCCCATAAAGAATATCCTCCATCCATGGCCCTTTGTCAGTTTCCAGCTCATTTCAACGGCCTCAATAGGATCCAGCTTTTTGTCCATAACTATGTATGAGACAAAGACCAGACGGCATCCTATTATAATTCCGGGTATGATAAGAGCAATACAGCCCAGAATTACAAGGGCCACAACCAGCAGATTTGCAAGAACTATAGTGAGGTAGTTTTCCATAAAACCTTTGATAAGATACTCAAAATCAGGTTTCATCTTCCTCACGGCCTGTACGAAAATCATACTTCCACCATAATTAAAAACAGGAGAAATAAGAAATGCATAAAGCATTGCAATGAAACCGAAAAATGCAGCAAGAATACCTAAAGACCCAAGTGTAAATACCTGTCTCATGTTATTGCCCATATTATTTCCCCAATCAAAAGGAAGCTTGTGTAAATCTGATGAGTCAAAATGAAAGTTAAAAACTTTCATCGGTGCAGTTACGATAGACAGAACAATAATAACAAGGAATAACCTCAGAAAATTATCCGACATAACTTTCCAGCCTGTTCCAAAGCTGTTGGAAAAACCGGGCACTAATTTGTATTCGTTATTTGTTTCCATAACCAGGATTTTTAAATTTAAAACTTTCAGAATATTTATAAGACAAATGTATACGTCAGATAATTATTTCACTTCATACTATAGTAGTGTTTTTTAAACTTTCCTACTTTAGTATGCATGGTAATACTTAAGTTGCAGGTATTTTTATACTTCGGTATTTTCTGGAAATTTATACCTTTATATAATGTTACACTATTTAGTATACCTGATTTTTATTTTGTCGGTGGCGCTGGCTGCAGGTGGTGTTGTACTATCATTACGGCTGCGTAAGAGATATCGTCACGAAATATTTTCAACATTACTATACTTTCAGATATTCATTTTCACTTTCGGATTCTATGGAATCTGGGGACAGGTTGTCATTAATGCCTTTCTGTCCACATATATTTCCGCCGAACTGCTTTCCAGATTTTCGGAGATATCTATGTTTTTGGGATTACCATTTCTGGTATTTGCATGGCTTATGCTTGTGAAGCTATCGTTAGGTATTTCAGGAAGAAAGAATAATAGTTGGTTTGTGTTCTGGTTTCTACTTTTCAATATTTCAGCAATTATTCTTGTCGGATATTTAATAACCAAAACTAACGATGTAAAGCCAGTGTCGCTTATAAAGCATTATTTCATTATGATGAATTTTCTTTACGTGTTAATGGTTTCTTCACTTATCTTATTCCGGCGAAAAGGAAGTTTACTGGTTAAAAACAAAGAGGGGAAAATAATATCCTCTTCATTAATCTTAATAATGATATCACAGTGTGTTCCGCTCCTTTTTAACACCGCTGAGACCTTCATTGCTTTAATTTTTATTTTTACCTTTTTTGCCGGAAATACCTTTCTTCCAGTCTTTCTTAATTATGGCACTGTGCTTTCTGTACCTACAGAGGAACTCAAAAAAGATCTCTCTCTTGAGGAGTTTTGCAGAAAATTTGAAGTCTCCCCAAGAGAAACTGATATTATTCGTGAAATATGCAATGGGTTAAGTAACCAGGAAATATCAGACAGATTATTTATTAGTCTGCAGACTGTTAAAGATCATAGCCATCGCATCTACATGAAGACGAATGTAAAGAGCAGGGTGCAGCTTATTAATCTGGTTAAGGACCTCATTAAAACTACCTGACTTAGTTGGTTGTGTCTCTCCTCTTTTGCCCTCCTGCCCCCCTAAAGGGGGTTATTTCTCAAATATACAGGGTATTAGCCCCCCTTTAGGGGGGTTGGGGGGCGATAATTCAAATAGACAATTACCTTACCATTCCTAAACTCAAGACTGAAGTTGTCGCCGAGAACTTCATTAAGTGTTGCGACCCACCAGCTCTTTATTTTCAGCTTATTTAATGGGAATTTAAGACCTATCGAGCTAATCTCTGTTTCGGGGTTAATTGAAAAAAGAGAGACCTGTTGATTTGAGAAAGATGGTATAGTGCAGCTTTTTAGAAATGGGATAAAAATACCAGTATCAGTTACCATTTTGACATTCATATTTTCTGCATAATCAGCAAGCAGCGAAATATTTCCTATGGTATGATCTTCCCGTTTCCCTGTTGCACCAATAATGACTATGTCACAATAATTCATTTCGCGACACCATTCAACGGCTTTGGTTAAATCGTTGGTACTCTGATTTTCGTCGGGGAATAAACGATCTGCGAACCTGATTTTCAGATCTTCTGAAAGAGAATCCATATCGCCAACGATCGCGTCAGGAATATATCCGGCCAATATCAGGTTTTGTGCACTTCCATCGCAACAGATAATTCTGGAGGCATTCTTAAGATAACCAAGTGGAATCTCGTGCTCAGGGAATGTGCCATCGGCGACTAATATTGTATTTGAAATTAAATTATCGTTCATCTTTTGCTTATTGATAAGTTATTTCTTATCGATTTTTTCCATGCTGAAAGTCCCACAAATGACATTATCCCATAAAAAGCATATAAAATAACTGTTGGATACAGGCCTTTTACCAGAAAGAGAACTGCCGATACAAAATTTACAATAATCCATAAAAACCAATGTTCATAAATTTTACGTGCAAGCATCCAGGTTGCAACTATCGACAAAGAGGTTATGAATGAATCCCACTCCGGGACCGGGGAATCTGTAAAACGAGTAAGAACAATCCTCATAACCGCATATAAAACTACAAAAACTATAGCAAGAACAACGCTTTTCTTCAAGTCTATTCTGGTAACTTCCAGCGTCTGTTCATCTCTTCGTCTCTCTGTCTCTTCGTCTCCCCTTCTCCCCCTCTCACTTTCTCCCGCTCCTTCTTTCCTCTGCCCTGCGCCTTTACGCCACCAATACCACCCCAGAACACTTATCACAAGATAGTACCCCTGAAGGCTCATATCTGCATAAAACTTGCTCTCGAAAAAAACCAGGATATACACTGCCGATGTTATTAAACCTACCGGCCACAACCAGATAGTCTGCCTGATCTCCAGAAATACATATATGATTCCGGCAACAGCACCAAAAACCTCAACGTAATTATTTGATAACCAGAGCGTTATGTTCATTTGTAACTAATTGATTATCAGAATTTAAGACTTGCTTTAAACATATAGTTAATCCCTGCCTGAGGGAAATATCCATCCAGAACATGCAATGAATCACCTTCATAATATTTATAAACCCAGGCATTTGTTTCGTATTTCATATCAAACAGGTTATTCAAAAAGAACTGGCATGAAAGCTCTTTAAACATCTTGTTTTTAATTACATACAGGAAAGACAGGTTCTGGACCAAATACGCATCCAATTGTCTTTCTGAGTTTTGGGTATTATCTATAAATTGTTTCCCAACGTATTTGGTATTTAAACCCAGATGAAAATTTTTAAATAGAGCCAAATCAAAAACAGAAGCAGCAATTATTGAGGGAGAGAAAGAAATTATTCTGTTTTTCAATATCTCCTGTTCCTGACCCCATGTATCCCAGTTATCAGTAAAGTCTGTAAATACCGGAATGATATTTCTGCTCAAGGTTACATTCCCATACCAGCTTAAATTTTCAAGAAACTGAAGTCCTGTCTCAATCTCTATCCCTTGCCTATAACTTTTTGACACATTAGTCATTACCGGAGCTCCAACATTATTAATATTACCGGTTAAAATTAGCTGATCAATATAATTCATATAAAACAGATTCCCTTTGAACATCATTTTTGATGTCCGGAATTCGTACCCTGCTTCGTAATCAATTAATTTTTCAGGTATCGGTATTTTTCCCGGGTCAGCATCAATGAAATTTCCACGATCGGGTTCTCTTTGAGAAATTCCAACTGAAGCATATACTTTTTGTTTATCATTCAAACTGTAAAACAACCCTGCTTTGGGATTAAAAAAGTTATATTTATGAGTCTGTGTTACATCTTTCAGATTTTCGTCAAACCCGCCGATTGAATAGTTTATTTTTCGTAGCTGTAAATCGGCATACAGGTTTAATCTTTTTGTCAATAAATAATTAATTTTCAGAAATGTATTAAAATCCTTTTTATCGCCTGTACCATTATACCATCTGTACTTTTCTCCCGGGAAAGTTACAATTCGTGCCCAGGTAATATCTCCGAAATGTTCACCGTAATAGCGATTCCATCCACCGCCAAGAGTACTGCTGAATTTATTTTTACTGTAATTCACTGAGTAGGTAAACCCATAAAAATCATTATCTAACCATTTTTGTGCTACAAAATCTGTTGACTTAATAGTATCGTTGCTAAAAATCGCATCCGGCAAATTATATGAACTGAATTTTGAATCGTTTTTAAGGTTTTCGTAGTATCCTCTGCCTTTGGTATAATGCAAGGCAACATTTGTATTCAGATTAGTATTTATTTTTTTAGAATAATGTATCTGGTAATTATCCTGTTGGTAATTATCAGTTTCATTACTATAGTTATATGGATTATATGTCCGGTTAGTTTTTAATGAATCTTTTGGAACACCGGCCCATGCCTGATAAGTATGTTCCACTCCCGAAAAAATCATAATTTTCAAAATGGATGACTCCCCGTATAAAGTTCCCGAAACATAAAATGATTTCAGATCGCTGAATGCCCTGTCGATGTATCCATCAGACCATATTTTTGATAAGCGTGTATCAAAAGCAAACTTATTCTTAATTAATCCTGTTCCAAAATTTATAGTATTTTTAGATGTGTTGAACGATCCGTACGACGAATTGATTTCAGCATAAGGTTCCCGATTAAGGCCGGCTGTCTGAAAATTTATAGTGGCGCCAAAAGCACCAGCACCATTTGTTGATGTACCTACTCCTCTTTGAATCTGTATATTATCAGTCGAAGAAGCTAAATCGGGCAGATCGACCCACCAGACGCCATGAGATTCAGCATCATTAACCGGCACCCCGTCTAGTGTTACATTTATTCTTTTTACATCAGCACCTCTTATATTTATGTTTGTATATCCGACACCGGTTCCGGCATCGGAAGAAACGACTATTGACGGAGTATAGCTTAACAGGTAAGGGACATCCTGCGCAGTACTGTTTTTTGAGATGGTTTCTTTACTAACCGTTGAATATGCCAACGGAGCATTTTCTCCTGCCCTGGTGGCGTTTACAAAAACTTCCTCCGTAATGTAGGGCTTTTCTAAAAGACTGATATTTAAGATTGCTTCTCCTTTCAGGTTAACTTCTTTAATCTGTGTTTCATATCCAAGAAAAGAAAATTTCAACTTATGAACTCCATCTGTAAGTCCAGATAATTTGTAACTCCCATCAGTCTCTGCATGAACACCAATAAGAGTAGTTTCAATGGTTACTGAGGCGCCGGTTAAAGGATTCCCATTCTGGTCAGTGACTTTACCTTTAATTACGGAACCTTGTTCCTGAAGTCCAAAAGCATCTGAAACAACACACAGTCCAATAAGCAGAAAAATACAATTCAATTTTCTCATTCTAATGTCTAAATAATTATTAAGATCAATAAAATGAGGTAGTTGTGGATTGCTGATTTATAGTATACTCTTCTTTCCCTCCGCCGGCATTACCCGGATCAGGTTTAAGGGTATGATCTCAGCCCGTAATTATAAGGCACCCCATTTTTTGATATTGCAAAGTTAAGATCTTTTAGGATATATTTCAATTTTTAACTAAATTAGCGACCCAGATTGGAAAACAACATGAATGACCTGCTTAAAAAGCTCAATTATAAAGGACAGCAGAGGATAGCGTTAATAAATGCAGGAGAGAGTTTTAGTATTTTATTTAAGAATGAACTTGAAAATATACTAATTAACAAGGAAATTGACCCTCGATATCCTTACGAATTCATAATAATATTTGTTAAAAGTATTGCAGAGGTCGAGTCTATTTCTCCAATTGCCATTCACAATCTTCTTGCAGATGGAGTTTTATGGTTTTGTTATCCGAAAAAAACTTCGAAAAAATACACCTCCGATATCGACCGCGACCACGGCTGGAAGTCTCTAAATGATTCCGGCCTGCACGGTGTAAGATTAGTTGCTATCGATGAGGACTGGTCTGCATTGAGGTTCAGGAATGCCAAGTTCATTAAGTCAAATCACCGGTAATAAAAATAATAATCTAATATCTATAATATGAAAACATATCTTTCTAAAAAGTATCTCTGGCTAATACTTTTACTTTTTATAATTATACTATCCGGGTGTGCACAAAAAGAAACAATTGAGCTTTGTCTGACCGGGCATAAGTATGGATTTTTAGGTGGCCTTTGGCATGGATTCATTGCTCCCTTCGACTTTGTAGGAATGCTGTTTAATGAAAAAATCACGATGTACGCACAGAATAACAATGGTGGATTATACGCTCTTGGATTCCTTTTGGGTAGTGGTGGATGGGGATTTTTCGGGAGTAAAGGAGCAAAAAGGGTCCGGGGCGGTCGTGTTAACTTTCAGTCACAAAGATTCGACAAGGCAGAGATAGTAGAATGAGCACTCAAATCACAAACCTTAAAAACAACCTTATAATGAAACACTTAATTGCAATTTCACTATTGGCATTATCGCTTAATTCTTTTTCGCAAAAGAAAGATATTATCTACCTGTGGCCTGGCAAAGTTCCCGGAGAGGTTAAGGAAAAGCAACTCCCCGGCGTTGATACTTTGAGAAAAGATAATCTTTTAAGATACAATGAAATAACTAATCCCGCTATTGAAATATGGCTTCCAGCCCCTTCAATAAGTAACGGGGCATCTGTAATAGTTTGTCCCGGAGGAGCTTACAGAATGCTTTCTTATAATTTGGAAGGCACAGAAATTGCAGCTTGGCTGAATAAACTTGGATTTACTGCCTTTATTCTTCAATACAGGGTACCCGACAAGAAAGAAGGTGCATTACAGGACGCCCAGAGAGCATTGAGAATCGTTAGAGATAATGCCGCTAAATGGAATATCAATCCTGAAAAAATAGGTATAATGGGCTTTTCAGCCGGAGGAAGTCTCAGTGCAAGAGCTGGTACTCTTTTCAATAAAAGATCTTATTCGCCTGTAGATAAGTCAGATAGCTTATCATGCAGACCTGCTTTCACATTACTGATTTACCCTGCTTACCTCGATCAGGGCCCTGACCGTACCCTCACTCCGGAATTGCAATTAAGTAAAGAGGTGCCACCTATGTTCATTTTTCAGACTGCAGACGATCCCTATGGAAACAGCTCATTGGTAATGGCTACCGCTCTCAGGGATGCAAAACTTCCTGTAGAACTTCACATTTTAGCTGTTGGAGGCCATGGTTACGGCCTAAAATCAGGAAAAGCAGCACCTGAAACATGGCCGGTGCTTGCAGAAAAATGGCTTAGGGAAGTAGTTTTGAAAAAGTAATCTTCCTGAAAAAACCTGAGTTGTAAAAACCCGAACATTAATCTGCCGGATTTGTTCTATTGTTTATTGAACGAAACAATCAAAAACAAAAAAACAAATTCTTAAATGGAAACACATTATAAAAACATAAAGGCAATTCTGGCACCACCTGCATTTCATATGGTAGGCGATGGCTTCAGAGTGCATAACTTTTTCCCATCTCTGGCTGAAATAGGACTTCATGGGATGAGTCCGTTTTTCCTGCTGGATTATGGTTCAAAGTGGTTAGTTCCACCTTCAGATACTCCAAAAGGAGTTGGTGTTCACCCACACAGAGGTTTTGAAACTGTCACGATTGCTTATCATGGAAAAGTTGCACATCACGACAGTGCGGGGAATAGTGGCGTTATAGGCGAGGGTGATGTTCAATGGATGACTGCCGGATCAGGTGTGTTACATAAAGAATACCATGAAAGGGAATTCAGCAAAAAGGGTGGTATTTTTCAGATGGTTCAGTTATGGGTTAATCTCCCCGCTAAATTTAAAATGACACCTGCAAAGTACCAGGCAATAGAGAATAAAAGCATGAAGAAATTTCTATTGGATGATGGGAAAAGTACGATTGAATTGATAGCCGGTGAGTATAAAGGGATGAAAGGCCCCGCTACTACATTCTCTCCCGTAAATCTTTTTAATACGAAGTTGACAAAAGGTTCCAGGGCCGATTTCAGTTTTGATAAAACACATAATTCCGGGATGCTTGTAATTGAAGGTGAAATAAAAATAAATAATTCCGCAGTTGCATCTGAAAATTATTTTATTCTTTTTGGCCACGATGGAGAAGATATTGGGATAGAGGCACTTAAAGACAGCGTAATACTTGTTCTTAGCGGTGAGCCCATCAATGAACCAATTTCATCCTATGGTCCTTTTGTAATGAACACTGAGGCTGAAATAAAAAAAGCATATGACGACTTCTATAATGGTAAATTTGGATATCTTGAAGACTAAAAATTAAATAATTATGGCGCAATTCATCAATTCACCTTCAGTAATAAAAGCTGCGGGAAACAAAGAAAAAATCATTAAGGAATTTTTCGGACAGGTTAACAGTAAGACATCTGAAGTCAGCATTGCCCACATGAAAAGCCCTGAAGGCTGGGAAGAACCGGGTCAATGTCCTGACTTTAATGAATATACCGTTGTGCTGAAAGGGAAATTAAAGATTACCACCAAAAAGGAGGAATTCCTTATAACAGAAGGTCAGGGAATTATGACAGCTAAAGATGAATGGGTAAAGTATAGCACCCCATTTGAAGGAGGAGCTGAATACATTGCAGTCTGTCTGCCGGCCTTCTCTCCATCGCTGGTAAGGAGAGATGACGAGTAAGAAGTAGGAAGTAGGAAGTAAGAAGTATTAACTGTTTTTAGCTTTTTTAGCAATCCTGTTTTTAATGATCAGGTAAACAACAAACAACACTCCAACAGCCAGCATAATATGACCTATATAAGGAAATATCTGTTCTCTGATTTCGTATAGATAAAATCCTATAATAGCAAGGATGATATTCCATATACCTGCACCCACAAAAGTAAACAACATAAAATCGCGAAGGTTCATCTTTGCTAATCCTGCAGGTATAGAAATAAGGTGCCTGACACCGGGAATAAGGCGACCAATAAAAGTTGATGTTTTCCCATTACGGATAAAAAATTCTTCTGCATGTATAACTTTTTCTTTCGACAGAAGGAATACTTTACCAAGTTTTGAATCGGCAAGTTTGTAAACCAATGGTCGTCCGAGGTAATAGGCAAGGGTATAATTGATTAATGATCCGCAAAGAGCTCCGACTGTACCTGAAAAAATTACCAGAAACACATTCATATCGCCCTGACCGGCTTTGTAAGCGGCAAAAGGGATGACTACTTCAGAAGGCAAAGGGAGAAATGTACTTTCGATGGCCATTAGAAGACCAACAGTAAAATAATTCAGGTTGGCCATATACCAATCGAAAAGTGTTTGAAAAAATTCCATCATAAATCAATTCTTATTAATCCGTAATTGGAATGAAACAGGTGCGAAGGTAACTTTTTTTAAGAAAAACCAACTCTGCTTTAAATATTCTAATGTCTGATAGTTTTGATATTTCAAAGAAATTAATTTTTCGAGCCACCAGTGAACGAAGACACAAGAAGTTCAGGATTTGAATTTGTTTGCAAAATCTGTAGAAATGTAGTTTTCATAACTCATACAGACATGAGTTGCAAAAGCCACAGCCAAGGTTATTACTTTTGACCATCCCTTCTCTGTCATTTTTTCCAGTTGCTCCTTTATTATACCATTTTGGTAAATTGAAGTTATCATTCCCGCATTGAAATTATCTCCAGCGCCAATAGTACTCACCGGAGTGATCTTTTGCACCGGAAACTTTCCCGAATAATTATCTGTCCTTACAAAAACGCCTTCTGTATTGGCAGTGTAAACAAGACATTTACAATAAGCTCTTACCACATCCCATGCCTCGTCTGCGTTATTTACTCCAAAAATGTTTTTAAAATCTTCATTTGAACCGCGCAAAAGACTGGCCAATTGCATATTTTCAATAATCAGCGGTTTCAGAATGTCTAATTCAGAAAGGTGAATCTTTCGAAAGTTCGGATCATAGATTATTAAAGCACCATTCTCTTTTGCTTTAGAGATGAAATCTTTAAACTTTTTTCTTATCTCTGGCCAGATTGAATAGAATGAGCCGCATTGAACTATATCGTCTTTTTCTGTAACAGGAAAATCTATGTCGAGACGTTTTCCCGGAAAATCTTTATAAAAAGTGTAACGAGCGTCGTTCTTATCATCAAGAAATGCCAGGGCAAGAGAGGTGCTTCCATCATTGAAACGATAAACATAAGATGAGTTGACACCATTTCTTTTAAGAAAATCATCAATCAGTTTTCCTACATCATCCAAACCATATTCACTTATAAATGAGACCGGTAATTCTACACGTCCCATTGAAACGATGCTGTTAAGAACTGATCCGCCGGCTTTAGCAGCAACTGGCTGACCATCTTTAAAGATAATGTCGAGAACTGTTTCGCCTATACCATAAATTTTTCGCATTTAAGTTGCATCTGAAGTGGTTGCAAATAACCGGTTCCGGTGTTAATAATTTATCGTACAACCCTTCCCGATCCGTCTCCCTTCATAAGCTGTTCCACTTCGGAAACAGAGACCAGGTTGTAATCTCCATGAATTGTATGTTTCAGACAAGAGGCAGCGACTGCAAAGTTCAATGCTTTCTGATCATCGCCCGGATAAGTCAATAAACCATATATCAACCCTCCCATGAATGAATCGCCACCTCCCACTCTGTCTACTATATGCGTTATCTGATATTGAGGTGCCTCAAAAAGCTTCTTTCCATTATAAAGAACTCCCGACCATGAATTATGATCTGCATTGATGGATCCGCGCAGAGTAATGATAGCTTTCTTTGCTCCAGGGAATTTTTTCATTAAATTAACACATACCGATTCATATTTTGCAGCGCTTACATGACCGGTTGCAACATCTGTTCCTTCAGGTTTAATGCCGAATATTTTTTCAGCATCCTCCTCATTGCCAAGGATAATATCACAACCTTTTACCAGCTCAGGCATCACTTCCCCGGCAGTTTTACCCCATTTCCAAAGATTCTTTCTGAAATTCAGGTCGCATGAAACAGTGATTCCTTTCTGTTTAGCAGACTTTATAGCTTCAAGACACACCTGAGCTGCTCCCTCCGAAATTGCGGGAGTTATTCCAGTCCAATGAAACCAGGTTACTCCTTCGAAAACGGCATCCCAGTTAATCATACCCGGCTTTATTTCAGCAATTGATGAGTTTGCACGGTCGTATATAACCTTGCTCGGCCGGGATACAGATCCTGTTTCAAGGAAATAAATTCCTAATCTTTCTCCACCTTGAATTATGTGATTTGTACCAACATTATGCTTTCTTAAATCCATAAGAACAGATTGTCCCAAATCGTTACTCGGCAGACGAGTAACAAATTCGGTTTTCAATCCATAATTAGCAAGTGAAACAGCTACATTCGCTTCACCTCCACCAAATGTTGATATGAATGATGTTGCCTGTGTAAAGCGTTGATGTTCAGGAGTGGCAAGTCTAAGCATTATCTCCCCAAAAGTGATTATCTTCTTTTCCATAATATATTTTTTGTAAATTTTAAAATTTTTCTTTTGCAAGTTTAAGTATATCATCGTCTTTTACTACAGGTCTGATACGGAATGAATATTCATACTTTTTATCCAGTAACCTGTACTCAGGATGTATAAGTGCACCCCATGAATTATCGCCGCCTACTCCCATCTGGCCAAGATCGATGTTAAGATTAACCAGATCGCGGGGTTTTACATCAATGGTATGTGTATTTGCGGTCTTCGCATCTTTCCTGTACTGCGATAATTTTCCGGGAGACTCAAAATCATCATGAATATTATTCAGGGCAGAAAAGCAGAACAGAGGATTTCCTGAGACCAAAATACCTGTACCATTATCGTCGGTTAATGTCAGCCAGCGAGTGTCAGTCTTATAACCGTTTTCCTGTGGACGGATGTAGGGCGTATATTGATCAGCAACAGTGCTTTCATAAAGACCTATATCTGCTGATGTTTTCCTGTCGGTATAGTTTTCATGGGGGCCTCGCCCAAGCCATTTGAGATTTGTCAATTCCGCCGGAAGCTGCATCTGCATTCCCATTCTGGGTATTTCAGGAATCTTGTCTGAAATTTTAGAGAACATGTTTTTAACGATGACATCGGAAGAACCATATATAGTAAAGATAGTTGCAAAGCCACCAATCTTCTGGCTGGCTGTATCCGGAATATCATAATTGAAACTTACAACTACTTTATCTGGCTCAGGCTGACTGATATTTGCTTTCGTGACAACTGTTCTCTCGCCGGCTTTTTTCCACACCCCAAGCAATTTGTCCATGTTATAACCATAATCGTTATCTGTAGGTGGCCTCCAGAAATCCGGTTCCGTGCCCTTTTTGATCAGCTCTTTTCCTTTAAAATTGAAAGATTCCATACTTCCTCTGCTCAGGTCGAAAACAATCTTCATATCAACTCCGCTCACTTCAAGTTTTTTTCCGACAGTATTAGTCTGCAGAATAGACAGGTTATCACGTTTAGACAAAACAGGCGCTACTGCAACAGGTAATTTAAATTGGGCTGTTGCATAAACATGATCTTCCGGTATATAATTCCATTCATCACTTCTCGATACTCTGATGTTAAGAAAGTATTCTGCTCCCGGTGCAGGATCAATTTTTTTAAATGGAAGGAGAACTGCCATTTCGCCTTTAGGTTTCAGATCAGGAGTCGGAACTTTTCCTGATTGAATAACAATCCCATCTGAAACTATTTCCCATTCAAAATTAAATTCAGCCAGACTAGTAAAATCATACTTGTTTTTCACTTTAATCATTCCTGTATTCAGATCGACAGGTGTAAATTCGATGTTTTGATATACTTTCTTTACCTCAGTCAAGCCCGGATGACCTGTTCTATCGGGCCAGACAAGTCCATTCAGGCAGAAATTACCATCACTAGGTATGCCTTCTTCCCCATAATCGCCACCATAGGTCCAGTACTTTTCACCATTTTCATTTGTCTTGAGAAGACCTTGGTCAACCCAATCCCAGATGAATCCGCCCTGAAGTTTCGGATACTTTTCAATTACATTCCAATAATCCTGGAAGTTTCCTGTTGAATTACCCATTGCGTGGGCATACTCACACATTATTAATGGTCTGTCGTTCAATGGGTCTTTTGCATAGGACTCAATATATTCAATCTTCGGATACATCGGACACCAGATATCGGTGTGCCGTTCAGTTGTATTTGTACTCTTTTCTGCGCGTTCATACTGTACAGGCCGGGTTATATCTCTACCTTTTATCCACTTATAACCATTAAGAAAATTGTTCCCGTCACCGGCTTCATTACCCATCGACCATATAATAACGGAAGGATGATTCTTATCTCTTTCAACCATTCTTTGCATCCTGTCGAGATGCGCTGCGGCCCATTCCGGTTTATCTGCCAGAGTTACATCCTTATTATATCCGATACCATGCGATTCAATATCAGCCTCATCAATCAGGTAAAGACCATATTTATCGCACATCTCATACCAATACTCCTGCTGTGGATAATGAGATGTTCTGACAGCGTTGATATTATTGCTTTTCATCATTCTAATATCCTTCATAACTGTTTCCTCATCAATAACATGCCCGGTAATATCGTTGTGCTCGTGCATATTGGTTCCTTTGATGCGGATTGCTACCCCATTCACCAGAAGCAATGAATTAAGAATTTCTACCTTCCTGAATCCTATTCTGGAGCTTACACTTTCATATATTTTTCCATTTTTATCCTTCAGACTAATAAGCACTGAATACAAATTTGGCTGTTCTGCTGACCATTTTTTTATTCCGGGGATTTTTTTTGTGAAATTAACAACTGCTTTATTATCCGATAATTTAACATCTTTTGACTCTGTAAAAAGCGTCTGAGTTCCCTCAAGAACCGAAGCACTGACAACAAAGTCATTTCCACTCCCGGCCAAACTTTTTAAAGAAACATCCAGCTTAAGGAGACCATCAGCGTAGTTATTCTCAAGATCGCCAACGGCAAAAAAATCAGAAATAAATGTTTTTGGACGGGCATGAAGAAAAACAGTTCTCTGAATACCGCTTAGTCTCCAGAAATCCTGGTCTTCGAGATAACTACCATCGCACCACCGGTATACCTCTACTGATAAAGAGTTATTTCCGGGCTTAAGATATTTTGTAATATTAAACTCTGCAGGCACCTTGCTATCCTGACTATAGCCAACCAGTTGTTCATTAACCCACACATAAAATGCCGAGCTTACAGCGCCAAAATGAAGGAAAACCTCTTTATCCTTCCACTCAGATGAAATTTTGAAACTTCTTTTATATGAACCAACAGGATTGAAGTCGTGTGGAATATTTGGAGGATCTTTTTTATAAGGATAGGTTATATTTACGTAGATTGGAACATCATATCCTTTCATCTGCCAGTTTGAAGGGACATCTATATCTTTCCAGTCGCGGGTGTCATAATCATCCTTGAAAAACCAGTAAGGCCGCTGATCGGGCGATTTTACCCAGTTGAATTTCCAGGTACCATCAAGCGACAGGTAGTTTGGGGAATTTGTCTTTATCGCTTCAAGGGCGCTTTGCTCATCGGCGAAACTGATCAGAGATGCATGAGGAGCCTCCCTGTTAATATTAAATACTTCCGGGTTTTCCCAATCGCGGGGTTGTTTCTCAGTAAATGCTACTCCCTCATACTTGCTGTATTTCTTACAAGCTGATAATGAGATAACTATCATAAGTACATAAACGGTTATTCTCTTCATAACTTTTGATTTTAAACCGGAGATAAAGTTAATAAAAAACGAGGGTATTACCATTACATAATTTCCAAAATTGTCCTTACTCGAAGGATATCTGAAGGGGTATTAATGTTTGTGAATGCGCTTTTATTTACTTCGGAATCTTCAAGCTGAAGAAATCCAACATTCACAAGTTTTAAAAATTTCCGTACTGCATAATCGTTTTCCTTAGTGAGGTAATCTTCAAGAAAAATACGGATACCAACACCGTAAATAGCATGTAACGGTTCGATGTTTTGATTAATCCGGGGAACTAAAACATCTGATTTACAATTTTTAAAATACGCTATCTGTCTTAATATAAGATCTTTATTGAGCAATGGCATATCTCCTGCAAACACAAATACCGCTTCTCCTGAGGCTGTTGTTAATGCAGCATGTATACCGCCCAGCGGACCGGCCTTTTGAAAATGATCGGACACAAGTTTGCAATTTTTGAACTCTTTAAATTCCTCAGGAGTGTTAGTAACAATGATTATCTCATTAAAAAGATCTTTAATTGTATCAATAGCCCTTGAAATAATTGTCTTACCATCAATGACAACCATTGCTTTAGTTACGCCATTGAATCGTTTGTTGGCGCCTCCCGCAAGAATTACACCTGAAATATTCAAAGCAGATAATTTATTTTAATTGAAAAGATTCTCAATATTTTGTATCTTGATGTTTTTATTTTTCGACACTTAACAAATGTAGAAAATTATTTAAGGCTTCAAATATAACTTAAGACAAACACTATAATAGCTATCAATTATGGACAAAAAAATCACTGCACTTTACGATGATTACAGGCAAGGACATACTAACCGCCGCGATTTTATCAGAAAACTTGCCATATTTGCCGGCAGCACCGCTGCGGCATTAGCGCTGATTCCTGTTCTCGAACAGGATGGATTAAAAGCCGCTTCATCACCTCAGGAAAATTCAGATCTCAATACTGAATTCATAAAGTACCCTGGTGAAACGGGAGATATGAAAGGCTTTATGGCCTGGCCAAAAGCAGGTAAAAAATTCCCTGCAGTGATTGTAATACACGAAAATAAGGGGCTTGTGCCTCACATTCAGGATGTTACAAGAAGAATGGCAAGAGAGGGGTTTCTTGCTCTGGCGCCTGATGCACTTTCTCCACTGGGAGGGACTCCTGCTGATATAAGTAATGTTGGTGCAATGTTCCAACAGCTTAACAGTGAGCAGACGACAAAAAATTTTGTAGCGGCTGTTAAGTACCTCAAAACTAATCCTCTTTCAACAGGTAAGGTAGGATGCACAGGGTTTTGCTGGGGAGGTGCTATGACCAATCAGGTTGCAGTTAATTCTCCCGATCTTGATGCAGCTGTACCATATTATGGAAAACAACCGGTTGCTGAAGATGTAGCTAAGATAAAAGCCCCTATTATGGCACATTATGCAGGTAATGATGCCGGAATCGATGCTGGTATTCCTGCATTTGAAGAGGCTTTGAAAAAGTATAATAAAGAGTATCAGATATTCATTTACGAAGGGGCTTCACATGCTTTCAACAACGATTCAAATCCGGAACGTTACAACGAACAGGCGGCGAAACTTGCATGGGGCAGGACAATAGCATTCTTTAAAGAGAAACTGAAGTAAAAAAGGATACAGTCATTACGCAGATTTTCTGCCCCTGTCCTATCGTCTTTTCGCTGTTTTTTGCCCCCTGCCCCCTAAAGGGGGTTCGTAAAAACAGGCAATGTCCTCATTCTCTTTGATTTCGCCATGCTTCACTTATTGCCTCAACGAACGGACGGCAGTGGTTGAAAAAGTGTTTGTAGCCGCTGCACAGATAATTCAGGCCCGGCTCTCCATCGGGGGTTTTTAAAATCCGGTTCTTCGGGCACTCTCCATTACACATCGGCCTGAAATCACATTCGATACAGTATTTTGGGAGAGTATTCGATTTAACCTGACCAAATTCTGACTGTCTTGCACTATCAAGAAACCAGGCTAGCGAATGATCTCTGATATTGCCCAGCTTATGATTGGCGTCTACATAATGATCGCATGAATAGAAATCGCCGTTATGCTCCACAACCGGAACACCCCCGCAATTGACTTTAAAAATACAAAGAGTATGTTCCTGATTAAATGCAGTTCTGGCAGCCTCTTCAAAAATCTGGATTTTTATTTTGCCAATATCCTTCTCAACCCATTCGTCAAAAACGGTACAGAGAAAAAGTCCAAATTCTCCGGAAGGAACTGAATTTTCACTTACCCCGGTGAGAGAATCCGGTTCAGGTTCAACCAATGGCAAAAAAGAAATATATTCAGCTCCAAACTGTTTAAATAAATTGTATAACCTTAACGGGTGTTTTACATTGCAGGCGTTAACAACACACAATATTTCAGGGAGTACACCATGCTTCTGAAGAAGTTCATAACCTCTGCCTGTGTTAAGGAAAGTATTGTTACCCTCCTTACTTCTTCGGAATAAATTATGAAGGTCCCCCGGTCCATCCAAACTTATACCTACATTAAATTTTTCAGCTGCAAAAAAACGACACCACTCATCATCGAGAAGAGTGCCATTGGTTTGAATCCCATTAATAATAGTTGATCCTGCAGGTTTATGCTTTTTTTGAAACCCGACAACTTTTATAAAGAACCTGATTCCTGCAAGCAGAGGCTCACCTCCATGCCATGAAAAAATGATAATATCGCCAGTAGTTGCCTGAATATGCTGTATAACATATTTCTCGAGTAGATCATCCGGCATTTGATAACTCTCTCCCTTCGGATAAAGATTCTTTTTTCCCAGATAATAACAATAGCTGCAGTTCAGGTTACATACCGGACCAACCGGTTTGACAAATATTTGAAATTCACGTGATGTTATTCCCATTGTCTTTCCAATCGATAATATTCTCTTTACCCGGTTCCGGGATGTTCATCCTTATCCTCCATTCAACAGGGAAATAGTTATTAACCCTGTTACCAAGGTTTTTGAAAAATCCCAGATTAATATTTTTATAAGTAGCAATATTCCAGCCCTTTGTTGCATTATGAAAAGTGAAATTATCGCGTTTAAGAAATGCCAATGCATCGGAAAGATCAATTTCATCAACAGCGAAAGCATCTTTTTTAATATGGTTCGATAAAGCCAGTTCATGAGATGGCAAATAATCGTTCCCTTTTAAAACAAATATATTTGTCCCGGGTTTTATGATCTTCAGATTCTGAAAAAGGAAGATATAGTCCTCTGCTTCGCAAGGAACTGCAAAAGCTTCGCTACCCCATTTTAAAATTCTGTCGGGCAAAAACTCTGTCCACTTTTCTGCAACAGCAAGATCAGCCTTTCCGGGTTTCAGTTCAGGTTTTTTCTGGCTTTTTGGATGAATCGGCTCCTGAATTCCGGTTTTCCTTATCACTGACATAAAAAAACCTTCTCCTCTGATCTTATCGGGGTAAAAACCATATCCCTTAATTCCCTGATAATCAATCTCTGCAATTCCCTCAAAGTCAGCAATATTAAGATTCACCGATTCTGCTTTATGTTTGTCTGTAAGCCACTTAATATTCTCCTCATTTTCTCCGGGGTTAAAAGTGCAGGTACTATAAATGAGTATGCCGTTTTCTTTCAAAGCTGGCCAGACGTCCATCAATATACGCTTTTGCCTTTCAGAACAATGAGCTGCATTCTCTGCTGACCACTCCTCCAAAGCTACACTACTCCTGAACATCCCCTCACCGGAACAAGGGGCATCGATGAGGATTATATCAAAATATCCTTCTAATTTCCCAAATGCTGACGGGTCGTTCTGTGTTATCAAAGTATTCCCGGATCCCCATTTTGTAACTGTCTCTGAAAGTATTACCGCCCTTGATCTAATGACATCATTAGCCACCAGCAAACTATTCTGACCGATCAGGGCAGAGAGATGAGAGCTTTTACCTCCGGGAGCACCACACAAATCAAGTACACGAATATTTTCCAACGAACCAACAGTCTGCCTGATTGCCTGTTCCAGAAACATACTTGAAGCCTCCTGTGGGTAATAACAACCTGAATGAAATAGCGGATCGAGAGTAAAAGATGGTCGGGTTCGCAGATAATAACCATTATCACACCAAGGAACAGTCTCAGAATCTTCTGGCACTATATTCCACTTTGACGGATTTATCCTGATACTGACAGGAGAAGGTTCTTTTAAAGCTTTCAAAAGAGCCTCAGCATCAAGATATTTCTGATTAAGAATCCTTTGTTTAAAAGCTTCCGGAAACATATGATAATACTTTTTAAAATAAGATCTTCAGTTAACATGCTATTCTGAAGACCCGCCATTATTTTTATTATACTTTCTCCAGAGATAAAAAACCGGGATTCCTAATATAACGATTCCCAAACCCGGGAATGTATAATTCGGTTTATACATTAAAAGTATAACCATAATTGCAGTGGTTGTAAGAATATAAAGAGCAGGAATTACCGGGTAACCAAAAGCTTTATATGGCCTGGGTATATCCGGTCGCTTTACTCTCAGAACAAATATTGCAAGAATAGTCAGGGTAAAGAAAATTAAAACGGCAAATATAACATAGTCGAGGAGGTTGCCATATGTTCCTGAGAGACAAAGCAATACCGACCAAACTCCCTGAACAACAATTGCAAAGCCCGGAACTCCATTCTTATTAATTTCGCCCACCTTTTTAAAGAACAGACCATCTTTTGCCATAGCATAATAGACTCTGGGACCAGCCATGATAAGTCCATGGTTGCATCCGAAAGTGCTTATCATAATAAAGACAGCCATAATAATGGCAGCGTAATCACCAAAAACCACGCTCATTGCAGAAGTAGCCACCCGGTCGTCGGTAGCGTATTGAATACCCCGGCTTAAAACATCAGCGCCATCAGGTGAACCGGACAAAGGCAGCACTCTGATATATATAAAGTTGGTAAGGAGATAAATCACTGATACTAATAATGTTCCGAAGAACAGGCTTAACGGAACGTTTCTTTTAGGGTTGATAACCTCACCCGAGATATAGGTTACATTATACCAGGCATCCGCCGAGAACAGAGACCCGACAAGCGCCGTTCCTATGGCAGCAATCAGAGCAAAGCCGACAAGCGGTATTACCTGGTTATCAGCGCCTACCTGACTTGCCTTCCAGAACACTTCCTTATTTATTTCAAATGAATGTATGCTTCTTGTAGCCAGAAAACCAATTGCAATAAATCCGAAGAGGGCGATAACTTTTGTAGATGAGAAGATATTCTGAACAATCTTTCCTGTTACAATACCTTTTGTATTCAGCCAGGTAAGAAATGAGATCATTATAATTGCTACGACCATAGTACTGCTGACCTTCAAAGGGCCAATATACATAAGGATATTCTTGTCTGAGATCCATGGAAAGAGTACTCCGCTGAATTTGGCAAAAGCAACAGCCACGGCGGCAATGGAACCGCACTGAATTACAAGAAAAGTAGTCCAGCCAAAAAGAAATCCCACAAGGGGGTGATATGCTTCTTTAAGATAAACATACTGTCCGCCTACCTGAGGCATCATTGATGCCAGCTCCCCGTAACTGATTGCACCGATAACAGTAATAATACCTGTTATCAGCCAAACCACCATCAGCCATCCCGGAGATCCAACACTCCTTGCAATATCGGCACTTACAATAAAGATCCCTGATCCAATCATAGCTCCCGCAACAATTGAGATTCCGTCAAAAAGATTGACACGCTTTTGCATCAGGTGGTTTTCTTCGGCCATAATATCTTTTTATATCCGGTAAAAATAATTAATCAAATGAGACATTTGTTAATAATGTAACAAATTGGAGAAAAATGGTCAAGTTTATTTTACCGATTCGAAGATTTTACTCTGAGAGATCTGTGGGAACAAAAAGACGTGACGTTAATTCTGTCGGAAGGAGCGCAACTGGCTAAAAGACTGCTTAATGAAGAGGCCAGTCCAATGCCTGCAGTTGTGATTGCAGTGTTTTTTTAAAATACCCGTCTCGTTGATATAATTAAAATTTAAATTATTTAGCAGTAATTGTAACAGTTTTTGATTCAAGTCCTGGTGACGAAATAGTGACTGTAACATCACCCTTCTTTTGTACAGGTTGGATAAAAGCTAAAAGTTTTCCCATGTGTGATAAGCGCGTGTCCGATTGGAGATTCACGTCGCCATCAACGATTTCACCACTTTCTATGCCCCTCAGTTGACCGGCACCCGTAACTTTAACGGTAATAACATTTGAAGCATTTTTGACAGGATTTCCTGCCTTATCCACAATCTCAATTTTAAGATGAGCCAGATCCTCCTCTTTTTTCAAGGAGCTTTTATCGAATGTTGCACGGAATGAAGCAGGCTCGCCAACAGTTTGCAGCTGGCAATTGCAGATTTCATTCTCTTTATTGTACGCTTTTGCAACAATAGTGCCGGCTTCGTATGGGAATACCCAATTAATAACTTTTGTTGGAGCAGCACTAATCTTTTGTCTGCCTAATGACTTACCGTTTAAGAATAACTCTACCTCTTCACATGTGGTATAAGCCGAGACACGAACTGTGTCGCCTGTTTTATAGTTGTAGTGTTGCTCAGGAGTAAAACGTGCTGGCCCTCTGTTTTGAGTATTGCCCCGGTTTTGGGCAACAATCCTCGAGGTTCCAATAAATACCATTGGCTCATTGTCCCACAAACTTTTTTGGAAATAATAGTCAGGTTTTGGATCTCCTGCCAGGTCGAGAATCCCTGCATTACTGTGATTTGAAGGCCATGTGTTGGCTTCACCTAAGAAATCGACACCGGTCCACAAATATATGCCTGAGATATAATCATTATTTTTTACCGCTTCCCATGTTGTCAGGCCTTTACCATTCTCACTTCCATAAATAATTCTTTGAGGATATTTTTTATGATCTTCTACATAAGAACGCTCATAATAATTATACCCTACAACATCCAGAAGCTGAGGGTAATTAGTGGTATTCGACATTGTTACGCCGGCCAGTGCGGCAGTAACCGGTATTGATTGATCAATTTCTTTAACCCATTTTACAAGTTTTTCTGCAACAGGTGGCAGTTCAGAAATATTTGGCAACTCCGGAATAAAGCCGGATCGGGGACTTTGCGGGTTATTCCCTTCATTCAAAGCCAGAGAGGTGTATGGGTCGTTGGGATACTCAAGTTCATTCCCAATGCTCCACAAAATAATTGAAGGGTGATTTTGATTTCTAAGGACAAAAGTCTTAACATCTCTTTCAGCCCATTCTTTGAAAAACTTGTTTGTACCATCATGCCCGGGTTCTCCAACATTCCTGCCCTGTATCCACTTATTTTTTCCATATTCCCATTCATCGTATGCTTCATCCATAACCATCAATCCAATCTCATCACACAGATCATACAAATAATCTGCATGAGGATTATGAGCCATACGAATGGCATTTGCACCGCCAGCCTTAAACGTTTTTAATCTGCGGGCCCACACTTCAGGAGGAACAGCTGTTCCAAACACGCCACCGCCATCATCATGAATACAAACACCTTTCATCTTCATATTCACACCGTTCAGAAAGAATCCCTTGTTAGCATCAAACCTGATACTTCTGAATCCTACCGGTGTAACCTGACTATCCAATTCTTTCTTGTTTTTAACAAGCCGGACATTCAGTTTGTACAAATTTGGCTTTTCAACTGACCACAACAGCGGATCTTTTATCTGAAATGAAAGTTCATTTTTAGATTTTTCGCCCTTGCCAATACTAATGTTCTTTTCCGATTGTGCTACAGTTTTGCCATTTTCATCAACCAGTTGTGTTGCTATGGTTATGTCTTCTTTCGACGATCTGTTATTTAATACATCCACAACAACTTTTGCCTGAGCGCTCTTATTATCTGATGCCAATTCGGTTGTGTATTTTACTCCCCAGATATCAATATGAAGAGGGTCCTTCTTTATTAAATAAACGTTCCTGTTTATTCCTGATCCCAGGTAAAATCTTGAATCTGCAAAACTGGAATGATCAACCCTGACTGCAATTACATTATTCTCTCCGGCTTTGACGAAATCAGTCAGATCATAATAAAATGCAATAAATCCGTTTGGACGTTTCCCGAGAGAATGTCCATTTATCCAGACTTCGCTATACCTCATAACACCATCAAAATAGATATACAAATTCGAGGGAGCAGCGCTCTTCTCTACCTTAAATGTTTTCCTGTACCAGCCAATTCCTGTTGGAAGATAAGCCGTTCCACTGGCCCATTCCTGACTGAACTTACCTTCTACACTCCAGTCGTGAGGCAGATTCAAATCCCTCCAATCGGAGTCGTTAAATTCCGGGAGTTGCGCATTTTGAAGATCTCCAAGCTTAAATTTCCAGCTTTTATTGAAATTAATAGTATTCGCATCTAAATCAATAGCTTTTGAGATATTGCAAACTGCTATAAACATTACCATTAATGATGTAAACATAAATTTTTTGTCTTTCATCTTTCTAAAATATTAAAATCAAATAAAGAAAACGTTAGATTATATCTTCGGGTTAATCTAAAAAATGCCGGTCCGGGTTATTTAAATGAATTTTGAATATCTGACCAATTGCGCAACAATTTAGTAAAATAATAGATTCATTGATATCCATCTACTATAATTTTCAATTTCCTGATCAGTATAATTACGATTACGTATAGTATTCCGGGTATATCAATTTTCTTCTTAATTTTACAAATAATAAGCATTTGTGAATCGGGTAAGAATGTTGCTGTCTGAATACTGAAAATGGAAGCCTGATAACTCTCCCGGGATAATAGTCCGGAGATCAAAAAAATAACTCAAACAGAATAAGGAATGAACGTAAAATTAGCATATGGTAAAACAGGATACTCACTTGAATTATCTGACAAATATAATATCGACATTATTGAACCCCGTTGGGTTGGGAGCGTTAATGATCAGAGTCTTGCAATTACTGAGGCTCTGAATAACCCATACAAAAGCAAGTCATTAAAAGATATTGTAAAACCAACTGATAAGGTTGCTGTTATATTCAGCGATATTACCAGGGCAACTCCGTATAATATCATCCTGCCTCCGTTGTTAAATGAATTGAGAAATATCCCCCGGGAAAACATTTGCTTTTTTTGTGCGAACGGAACACATAGATTAGCAACTGATCAGGAGCTTGTTAAAATTCTTGGGGCGGATATTGTAAGGGGTTATGAAATTATTCAGAATGATGCCAACAATCCCGGTTCACACGAATATGTTGGTACTACTTCTTCAGGCAATGAAGTATTTATTAATAAGAAAGTCCTCAGCTGCGATATTAAGATCCTCACTGGTTTTATTGAACCCCATTTTTTTGCAGGTTTTTCGGGTGGAGGGAAAGCCATAATCCCAGGAATGGCGGCTGTTAGTACAATTAAATTCAACCACTCAATTTCGCATTTATCTCACGAGAAAGTAAATTGGGGTATTACCTATGGGAATCCGCTCTGGGAAGAGATGATGGAATCTGCAGAGCTTGTTCCGGGATTGTTTTTATTAAATATCACTTTAAACCGTAATAAGGAGATAACCAATGTATTTGCAGGCGACCTTCGTTCGGCTCATAAGGCTGGAAGTCAGTTTGTAAAAGACTCCGCAATGGCTCCGGTAGATAATCTTTATGATATAGTGATAACAAGTAATTCGGGTTATCCTTTGGATTTGAATATCTACCAGACAGTAAAGGGAATGAGCGCTGCGGCGCAGATTGTAAAGCCAGGGGGGACTATTATAATGGCCGCCGAATGCTGGGATGGAATTCCGTCGAACAGTGACTATGAGACGATATTAACTTCGGTCAAAAGTGTGGATGAACTTATGGAATTTATTAAAGCTAATGAAAGCACATTAAAGGATACGTGGCAGATCTATTTTCAGGCTCTGATCCAGATTAAGGCAAATGTCTATATTTTCAGTGATAAGCTCGATGATGAAACTATTCAAAGAGCTCTCTTTAATCCTGTTAAAAATATCACCAAGCTTGTAGATGATCTTGTTAAGAAAGTCGGCCCCGAGGCTAAAATATGTGTATTACCGGAAGGTCCACAGACAATTCCTTATCTTAAATAAAGGTATTCACCTGATTGATTACTGAATGAGCGCGACCATTAAATCCATTACATTTGTCTGAGTCGGGCCGGTGATAATGAGGCCTCCCTCTTGCTTAAAAAAATGATAAGAGTCGAAGTTTTTGATATACTGATCAATATCGAGAGTGAGGTCAGAAGCGTTTTTTGATGTAAATGAATCGACAACTGCTCCTGCAGCATCTGTCGGGCCATCGGATCCGTCTGTTCCACCCGATAGAAAGGTTATCCCCGGTAAATCTTTTAATAATCCGGCAATTATGAGTGCGAGATGCTGATTCCTGCCTCCCAGACCATTTCCTGAAACTTTAACAGTAGGCTCTCCGGCAAATAACAAACAAATCTTTTTGTTTAACTTCTTACTTCTGACATCCTTAATATTCCCTAAAATGTATTTGGAAGCTGTAACCACATCTCCATCCAGTTTGTTTGTAATAATATGTGTTTCGTATCCGGATTCTTCAGCTTTAGCTTTTGCAGTCCTGAGCGCCAGCAGGTTAGTCCCTATTATTAAATTGTGAGTCTGCCGCAGTACCTCATCATTGGGTTTAAGTGTTTCCTGATGTTTGTTTTCCAGGCCCTCGTTAAGGATCTCTAAGATCTGTTTTGGTATTTCATTTTCAATTTGATATTTCCTGATAATTGAGATGGCATCAGCAAAAGTAGACGGATCAGGCGACGTTGGGCCTGACGCAATAACGTCGAGAGGGTCGCCGATAACATCAGAAAGGATCAGGCTTACCACATTTGCGGGAGCTGCTGCTTTTGCCAGGAGACCTCCTTTCACTTTCGATAAATGTTTTCGGATGCAATTCATTTCAGTAATATTTGCTCCCGTTTTCAATAAGATACTATTCACTCTTTTTAAATCGTCGAGGGTGCATCCTTCAGGAACATCAGCCAGCAGTGCAGATCCACCTCCGGAGATTAAACAAATAACAAGGTCATCTTTTTCTGCCTTTTTCACCATTGAAAGTATCTTACCGGTACCTTTAATTCCATTTTCATCTGGTACGGGATGCCCTGCTTCTGTTATTTCAATAAATTTCAGGGGAACCGAATGTTCATATTTGGTGATTATATGACCGGCAGTTATCTCCGATCCCAGAACAGATTCAACAGATTGAGCCATTGCAGCGCTTGCCTTACCAGCACCAACTACATAAATGTTCTTTATAACTGACAAATCAAAAACAATGTCTTCTATTGTCAGAACATTCTGATTTAAAGAAACATAACGTTTAATAAGGTTGTCGGGCTTAACGCTTTCAATACCGGCCAGGAATATTCCGGTGGCAATTTGTCTGTTATCCATGTTAAGAAGATTATATATCACAATCAGAAATCACTCATGAAAATTCATTGATTTTGACTTCCTATTCGCTTCGATTCAGGTCAGGGGTATCGATTTTTTTTATCTTAGATTTCTGAAAAATATTAAAAAATTAAAAAGTATTTACCTTTTTCCTGTTAAGCAGTATTACAGTCAAAGTTATTGCAACAATAACGACTGCAACAATCAGTAAATAGAGAAAACCTTTTGACACATTCGGAATTGCAGCTGCTGCTGTTGATTCAATCTTTTTATATACCGGAATTATCCATGTAAAAACGTATGCCTGCAAAACTGTAATAATACAAACCAGAAACAGCATAATAAAACTGTGTTTAACGGTGAACCGGAAGAGCTCCGATTCTTTTCCTACCAATCCTACGGCTGCCGCACCGATAGCAATCGACTGAGGGGATATCATTTTCCCTGTAACCCCTCCTGACGCATTTGCAGCCACTGTTACAAGCGGATCCACACCAATGGAAGTGGCCGAAGTATGTTGCAGCCTGCAGAATAATGCGTTTGATGAAGTATCTGACCCTGTAAGAAATACACCTAACCAACCTAAAACAGGTGAGAAGAAAGGGAATAACACTCCTGTACTGGCTAATGCAACTGCCATTGTAACGGACATCCCTGAATTATTTGCAATGAAAGCAAAGCCTAGTACGAGGGCGATTGTCATAATCGGGAATTTTAGCTGGTTGAGTGTTGCCAGATAAGTTTTAGCACCTTCTTTAAAACTCATACCGATCAATGGTAACGAAATAAATGCCGCTAATAATGGTGCAAGTCCTGAACTGGAAAGATAATTAAAATCGAAAGGTTTGATAACAAGAGGTGTTCCGTCGGCCTTCAGGATTGCGTTCTGTAACCCCGGAATTGAAAATTTGATATTACCTATTGAATTCAGAGCGTCTTTTACCGGTTGAAGGCCCCAGGCGATAATAAAAATGGTCATGATAATGAATGGAGACCATGCTCTTATAACCTGACCAACAGAATACTTCAATTCGGTTTCAATTGTCTGTTTTGGCTCTTCTTTGAAATGCCAGATAGATTTTGGCTTCCAGTATTTAAGTAACACCATCAGGCAAATTATTGAAGCTAATCCTGCAACGATATCGGGTAGCATCGGGCTAAGGAAATTTGAAGTAAACCACTGAAAGAATGCAAAAGATAACCCGGAGACTAATATTGCAGGTAATACTTCAATTGATTTTTTAAAGCCAGACATTAATACTACTAAATAGAAAGGAACAAATACTGAGAGAATAGGGAGAGTTCTTCCTACCATTTGAGAAACTGCCATTTCAGGGAGATCAGATACCTGCGCCGCAATTAAAATTGGTGTCCCAACAGCTCCAAAAGCAACAGGTGCTGTATTCGCAATAAGGCAGATACCGGCTGCGTAAAGAGGATTAAATCCAAGGCCGACAAGCATTGCCGCAGTTATAGCAACGGGTGTTCCAAAGCCCGCTGCACCTTCAAGAAAAGCACCAAACGAAAATGCAATAAGCAGGGCTTGCAAACGCCTGTCAGGAGTGATAGACGCCATAAAGTTTTTAATTATCTCAAACTGACCACTCTTTACGGTTACATTATAAAGGAATACTGCGCTGATAATGATCCAGCAGATTGGGAATAACCCATATAATGCACCATGCACCGTTGAAAGAACTGCTAGTTTTACAGGCATTCCATAAGCTAATATTGATACCAGAATTGCTACCAAAACAGTTAGCATACTTGCCTTGTAACCTTTCATTTTCTTAATAATCAATGCCCAAAAAATGCAGATAATAGGCACTGCAGCAACAAATGCCGATAGGGCAATGTTATTGAATGGGTTTACTTCCTGAGTCCATGTCATTTTTAGCTTCTTTTTTAGTTAGGTTTTTCGCACAACAAAGTATGGTTGATTTGTTAATTCTGCATTAAATCCCGGATACAACCAGGCAGATTCCGGAGAATTCTTAAGTTCAAAATAATATTGAATCGGATAAACTGAATCTGTATAGGCCGGAGGAATTGTTGCCCTGTAACTTTTTCCTGTTAAAAGCATTTCTGCCGATTCAAATCGCTCTGCATGATCTACATGACGATAATAAAGCCGGATTGATGCTTGGGGCTTATCAACAGAAAGTTCAATATCCAGAGGTTTTCCTGTAATAAAATTCTGAGGTCTGTTGTGTGTACAAACTGCAGAGAAGCGTTTGGGCCGCCCTATAGTTTCCTGAATTGCCAACCGGATATTCTCTTTTTGTGGAACGGCAGAAGCAGGTGTTTTATCAAGTCTGGCAGCCATGAGTGTTATATCTTCATCAATGTCTGGCAGTCTGTCGAGCCAATGGCCGCGAAGGACTGGATTTTCACCAATGGTAATATCAGCTTTATAAACATCTTTTGCCTTGTTTGCAAGTTCAGCCCAGAAACCCCGTGCTTTTTTATAATAGTTCAGTGATTGCTCAAGTGCATAACGGTCGCCACTTTGTTCATGGATACCATATAAAACACCAGCCCTGAATTTGGCACCGAAGAACCGGCCCAGGCCAATAACCATTGCCAGATCTATTGACAATCTGCGGTATTCAGCTCCTTTTTTGTTCTCCGAACGTGTTTCGGCGATTGCAAGATGCCTGGCTGCCTCATCGGCATAATCCTCAATCCACTGAGCATATTCAACAGGTGTATATTTACCACTTCTCTCCCCTTTTAACATATCTCCCGCAAAATCATTTATTCTGAGAAACAATTGCGGATCAAGAGGACTTACATTTCCGAATACTCTGGGTGAAGGACTGTCAGTATATGGAGTCTTCTTAGCCGGATCAACAATAGAATGATTCAGATACATTTCAGGCCAGTAGGTATTATTGCCGGCTGAAGCTGCATGAGCAGTTAAAACGATTGGCAGAATCCTTGTAGCATTGGCAAGAGCCAACTCTGCCGATGGTGCAACGGTACCGAATTGACTTATAAGATACCTCTGCCACACATCGGGATCACAATCAGGATTGTATGCCAGTCGTCCAAAAACTCTGAGACTGTAGAGATACTTTTCCCAGTCCCACCTTGGTTTTAAGGAGGAATCAAGATAGCCGCAACGATCTCCGGCGATACCGGAACCTCGTCGGCCCTTAAATGAAAGCGGTTCCATTAATTCAACTCCTGCGCTACCGCAAAAGCTGAAAGCTCTTGAATGAGCAGCGCTTGTCCGAGGATCTCCCCATAAAAGAAGACGCTGGGTACCAGGCCATATACGGTGAAGAACTCCATAGGGACGGTTTTCCTTCAGAAGGTCGCCATACCCGTAACGAAGAAAACTACGTGAACCTGAACTAAGATTCATCAATCCTGATGTTTGTGCATTTGGTTTTGGAATTTCAAGTGCCCGTATATCAGCCTGATGATAAGGCATTCCCAAAAACTCACCCCAGTATTTGGGAGAGATATTTACAGGCATACCGGTTGCTACCGCTGAATCAGTCATTGCCTGATCCATACCCTTTGCGTGCATATCTATCTCGACTTTCCTTCCACAGGTAGCCACGCCTCCAAACACTGTTTTCCAAAAGTTGTAACTGCCCTCATTAACGCCACTTTCACCATGAATACGGAAAGTTACACCGCTAATAGCAGGACAGGCTTTTAAAAGTT
Source organism: Bacteroidales bacterium (assembly GCA_036508535.1). Classification (GTDB taxonomy): domain Bacteria; phylum Bacteroidota; class Bacteroidia; order Bacteroidales; family VadinHA17; genus LD21. Next base: position 31,321 of record DATCHE010000067.1, read on the forward strand.
GCCGGACAGCATCGCGGCAATATGGACCATGAGTTTCTGCGGTAAGTCCTTCAATAGTATAATTTGCATTTGGGCTTTTGATCCATTCATATCCGTGCATCCATATACCCAGCTGAAATTGAATTCCACGGGCTACTGTCTGCTCACTGATAAATTTCAGCATTTCCAGATTATTGTCCCGTTCCGCATCAGGCAGCTGGGGTACCTTTACATTATAACCTGGCACATTTAAAAGGAATGGGTATGCAAAAAGAAAATATCCGTCAGTTACATTCTGGAGAAAGTCATAACCAATACCAAAGCTGAGGTTAAACCGGTTAAAACGTTGGGTTGTAGCCATGGTGAGATATTTTGGCCACATCTCCCTGTCGTTGTACCAGGGTTTGTCTTCTATATCGCTGACAAATAATCTATTAAGGCTTCGTATTCTGTTAGCGGGTTGTTCAACAATAGGTTTTTGAATATTAAGAGAATCAAGAGGTTGATTTAAGTATTGTACACGGTCAGTAAGTTCAAGGATTGCATAGACAAGACCCCGGGTATCGTAACCGCAGGCCATAACAACCTGTTTACCGTTTATTCTTGCAGGGATTAATCCAAGGGCTTCAGGTACAGCCGGAATAGTGACCTTTGATACTTTCAGTATTTCGCGGGCTGATGAAAAATCTGATCCTGCCACAACTATTAAAAAATCATCGGCTTTTGCCTTTCCGAGCTGATCAATTCTATATACGCTTACTCCTTTTGAAATCAGAGATGTTTCCAATTCCTTCACAGCCCACTGAACAGGTGATGATCCTGCTATGATGTCTGACGGGTCCAGAATAATTGTAACACCTTTTGCAAGCAATTCTGAAAAACCAAACGAGGAAACCCCAACGGCTGTTATTCCGGCTATTTTTACAAAATGTCGCCGGCTTACACCATTCGCGCTATCGAAAGAATTCAGATCCTGCAATTGTTTCTTCATGTCAATTCTTTTTATAGTCAGAAATTATGGATTTGTATCTATATCTAATGTTCTATTTCTTTGGAGGAATAAAATCGAGATTTTCAGTAATACGCGTCCCATCTTTTTTATAAGCATCAATATACAATTTAATTCTCTTCTTAGCCACCTCAAGATCCAGGATATTAAGATTGATATTGAGCAGATCAATAAACCAGGGCAGCTTCACCGGGCTTTGAGTGTAGATAGCGACTATCTCACGGGAAATAGGCAATGTTGTTTTTTTGGATGAATCATATACATCCTTATTTCTGGCATTAAGCAACTTCCAGTATTCCTCTTCAAGCAGTTTCTCAAATAATTCAAAGGTAAAAACATCTCCTGTTTTTGTATGGGTCAGAGGATCATCAGAAGTAAGAATGGCTCCTTTATGAATCCATTCCCAGAGAATGCTCAGCCTTATTTCGCCTGTAGCCATATCCTCCATTAGGTATAATACATCCTCATTACCAAAAAAATCAGCCGGTTTTAATGCTGCGGCCTGTATACCCTGTCCGAATGCATTTCCATACTGCAAGGCAACACTCAACAGGTTACGGGCTCCGCGAATTGTTGTAGATGCCGGTTCAATCAGGAGAAGACCATCAGCATCCTGTTGTGTATAAGTGAGCAGCGGAAATTTTCTGCCCAACTGATTTGCTTCACCAATTTTTTCCCATACAGGTCTGATAACGAAAACCATTTTCCAATGCGCTACCCATTTTCCACTGGCGCCTTCCTTCTGCTCACGCTCAGCTCCGGTCAAAGCCCTTTTCATGCTGGATGCTATTCCATCTGTTGATCCTACAGGTATGTTGGGCTCCATCCCTCCTTGCCAAAGGGCAAAGTTGCCATTTAAATCAGGAGTATTTACAGCACGACGCACCCGGTCTTCGTATTTTCTCATATAGCCATAGGTCATTACAATAGCTTCTATATCCGGATTGATAAACTTTTCATCCCAGGCCATTGCGTCCGATACACTATTAATATAATCCCATCGTCCGGTGTTAAAACCCACAAAGTGCTTACCCAATGCCGCACGGATTTCCATTAGCTGATAAGTTGCTTCCAGCTGTTCAACAAGCACATATGCTTTAATTGTTCCGCCCTCCAGACCAATATGTTGTTCCAGAGCACTCATCATATCATTCCAAAGCGCCGCCTCTTCGGCTGTCTGAATTTTAGGCAGATACAATACAACTGAGGAACCATTTTTTTTCAATGAGGCAAAGTTATTTACCACAAACAAAGTCATATCTACAATTGATGCTGCCAGGGCAACACCATTTTCGTTACGGATATGGCGATCGTCAAGATGAAGACCCCGGGCACGAAATATTTTAGTTGTAAAATTGAGTTGCTCCTTCCAGTCAGTTACGATCTTTCTGCCTAAGAAATCGACTGACCATCGGTTCATCTCTTCTGATACTTCTTCGGCAACTTTCATAAAAACGGGATCTCTGTTAATGGCCAGTTTCAGATTGCGTTGATTATCGAGCGACATGGAGCTTGTTTGTCCAAGGGCATCTTCCCCATCGAACATCCATCCATCAGCTCCTGATAACAAAGCATAAGCGACATTCCTGATACTGCTTTCAATAGGGGCACCCGGCTTTGCCGC
>DATCHE010000068.1:0-8040 GCA_036508535.1 Bacteroidales bacterium
TGAATGTGATCCCCAATATTATTTTATAAGTTTCAATTTAATTTTAACCGGATTGTGATCTGAGTTCGCAAAATTAAGCTGAACACCTTCCGCAGATACTTTCATAATATTTGGTGAAATGAGGAAGAAGTCAAAAATATTTGTTGTTGTAGATAAAGGATCATAGGCGGTCAGCACATTTCGTTCTGAAGGGGTTATGTTATCATATATCCATTTCCACTCAGAAGGAAGGTAATCATTTGGAATTACCATTTGAGTCATATCTGGTTTATTCAAAGGAAAATCAGGCTTAAAGTCAGGTGGGTTCTGATTCCAGTCTCCCCCGGTAATAATATAATTCCCAATTCTGTATTCATTAAGAAGAAAATCTCTGAGGTAGGCCATTTGTGCTTTCCGTATTTGTCCGGGATCAAATGCTTCATTGTGAGTATTGATAACAAGCAGTTCTTTCCCGTTTGTGAGGGGATACCGGTTTACAAGAAAACATCTGTCAAGCATAAAAAGCTGTTTTGGAAATCCATATTCGCCAGGGAAAGTATAACGAATTGAGGAGAATGGCTGATATTTACTGAATGTAGTTATTCCAGACAAGACCTTTCCCATTGGTGTTGCCGGAGGCACCGGGACAAAAAACACGTCATAATTCTTTGCAAAAGAAGGATAGTAGTTCTTCAAAGATCTTGTTAATGAATCGTATTCGTTTATATGATAACTCCTTTTACTATTCTTATCTATTTCCTGGACAAGAATAAAATCTATAGAATTGTTTTGTTTCAGAAATTTTTCTACTTCACGAAGGTTATTAATGCACGTTGGTTTAGGTGTAAAAACCTTTGTGCCACCATCGTAGAAAAAATCCATTTCCTTATCCATTCCACAATAACCAATATTCCATGTAAGCAGGGAAAGTTCAATTGTATCATTTACGACCTCAACTTTTGCTGCAGTTGAAATAATCTCTTTCTCTTTTGGTTTATAATCGGAGATAACTGCAAAAACAATCAGTCCAACGAACAGTATTACTATCACTGCTATCGTAATAAGCAGGGCTTTCAGAATTCTTTTTATTACTTTCATGGCAGGTTGAAGTGTAGGTTAAATTTACATATATCAGACCAGATCGCAGGCATCCTCAGGCATCCAATGTGCATCTTTTCCGTCCCATTTTACATTACAACCGAGTGGGTTTGTTACCGGAACTGAAATTTGTTTACCTGAGGTGAGTTCTTCAAGGACAATATCGAGGTTGTTTGTTGTCATTTTTGAAACATCTTTCGGATTATCCACTCCGCGCCCCGTATAAACCAGAAGTCTGTCCTGGTTAAAAACATAAAAATGTGGGGTTCTTAGTGCCCCGTATTTTTTGGCAATTTCCTGACTCTGATCGTATAAGTATACCCATGGGAATTTTTTCTCTTCCATTCTCTTAACCATATTTGGAAAACTATCTTCGGGGTAAGTATTTTCGCTATTTGAATTTATTCCTACAAACCCGACACCCCTGAATGAAAATTTATTGGCAGTTGTTCTTGTAAGTTCGTCGGAGCCAATTACGTATGGACAGTGATTGCAGGTAAAGAACAATACCAGGTATTTGAATTTACTGAAATCTGAAAGGCGGTACTCTCTACCTTCTGTAGAAGGCAGTATGAAATCTATCGCTTTTTGTCCGGGTTGTAGTGTAAATGCCATAATATTTAGTTTAATATCTGAACTAACAGTTTTGCAAGTTATTTATTCTTTTGAAAATTCTTATCAAAAATACTAAAACCTTTTGCTTTCCCGGCCATATTAGTTAGTACAAGTTCCACAATTTCAACAGGTAATTGTTCTAACTTATCTATTTGCCAGGCTGATTCTTCATCGATTGATTTTCCGGCAAGCTTGACTGCTTTCAAAGCATACAGTGCCCCACCGAGTGAATGGTCCGCCATATGGGCAGTTGCTACGGTTTGTCCTACTGAACGCGCCACGGCTACTGAAACCTGATCACCAGATGCTCTTGCGGCTGTATGAGCACCCAATGAAGCTTTTATTGCTTCACCTGTAGTTGCATTATCATCTTCCCATTTTTTTGCGATATGGAGAGCATAATATAGCCGTGAGTCGATATCTCCATCGATTAAAGGTAACACATGTTCTGAACACTCTCTGGCCCATCTGATCAGCTTATGATGATTCTCTTTGGTGAGAGGCCCGCCCCGGTGTATAGCTATAAACCTTTTGTCGCGCATTTCAAATTCAGGTATGACTTTGACGGACTATTTCATTTAAAATTTTTAAAAAGTAGCTTTAATGCAGGACATAATTAACCCCTAAACACCCAACCTCAACCTTACATAAACTTCTCTCTTTTCTGCAGATTGAAAAGAGCTATAAGCATAAAGACTATGGATGCTGTAATAAGTATAATCCGGTTTTTAAGTGTTATGAGCCCCCAGGCTGTCTCGTTCATATCGCGGGGCATGCTGAAAGGGTTCAGGAATACGTTCCACTGGCTCCTGCCGAGAGTGTCGGAAAGAATCAGGAATATCAGTCCGAACACTATCATAACAACAGCTGTTCCGTTTCCGTTTCTGATAATTGTGGAAAGCATAAAAGCCATTATCCCCAATAACATTACAGGAAGCATCACCTGGATTGTCATATTTGTAATGCTTAGTTTCACAATAAATACCGATGACAATAAAGTAAAACCGAGCATTATGATAAACGCAATTACGAATATAAGTAATATCCTGACCAGCCATACTTTATACCTATAGTTGGGTATTCCGAAGAGTATTTCAATGGTCCGGGCATCGAGGTCGTTCTGGATGCCAAAGACAGAAGGATAAAATACCAGAAGTATCCCTGAAAAAAGGAAGATCCCGTACATATCTTCCATTCTGGAGATATCATTGGTAAACACATATAATATTGAAAGTCCAACATATATCAAGATTGAGCCTGCCAGAAACCAGATGAACCTGTTTGAGAATATTATCCTTAAATTATATAGGATCATCTTATAAATCAGGATTATAGAGTTATTTAAACTTACACCTTTCATTTTATTATTTTTAATCTGCTATTTTAAGAGACAGTTCTGACTTTTTTCCTGAGAAGCCACAGATAGGCATCCTCAAGATTTGGCGTTACGTTAAGGGCATCCTGATGCGGTTTCTCATCAGAAATACATCTTACTCTTACATTTTCTCCTTCCGACATGTGGTGTACCACTAAATGGCTATCAATAAAGCTTGAAAAGTCTTTTGTGGGAATATTGAATTGCCATACATGGCCTTCTGCCTCTTTCGTCATATCGATAGGTTTCCCGAGATATGCGAGAAGCCCTTTATTCAACACGGCAACCTGGTAGCAGGAGCTGGAGATATCTTCAATAATATGTGTTGAAAAGATTACCACCCTGTCGCGGCTAAGCTCCACTAGAAGATTTCTGAACCTGATCCTTTCGCGGGGGTCGAGGCCTGCGGTTGGTTCATCAACAACAAGTATACGCGGCAAGTGAAGAAGTATCATTGCTATACCCATTCTTTGCTTCATTCCCCCTGAGTAGGAACTTATCTTTTCGTTTCTGCGATCGTCCATGTGGACAGCCTTCAGGCAATAAGTTACCCGTTCTTCCCTGATCTGTGCATCAGTTATATTCTTAAGCATTGCCTGGTAATGAAGATAATCGCTGGCTGTCATATTTTCATAGCTTCCAAACTCCTGTGGAAGGTACCCGATAAGACCCTGTAGCTCTTCTCTCTTTTTCTGAGTGTCCATGCCATTTATCCAGACCTTACCGTAGCTCTGTTCAAGTATACCACATATTATCCGCATCAGTGTGGTTTTTCCTGCACCATTTGGTCCAAGGAGACCAAACATCCCGTTACTTATATTCATGGAGACACAGCTTAATGCTTTGAAAGCTTTTTTCTTTTTGCCTATTAATGGAATGGAAGCAACAATCCTGTAGAAATTTTTACGGATATTTATAAACCTGCCTTTCAGTCGATAGATGTCAATATTCTCAGAACTCATTTTAATCCCTGCCTTGTATACTATAAGTCCTGCAATCCATAAGGTTCCAAGAATAATCACTATTGCAAGGTTTTGCCATTTTATCTGGAAATAATAAATATTTGCCAGAGGGATGAACCAGAATATCAGTACATCAAGAAGCTTTATTACTGAGGAATATATTTTCTTTTTCCCGGCTAATGCAAAATTTGTAAGTAATTTTTTGAAAGGGATCCATATCCCAAGAAGAGAGAACCAGATGGCGATACTGAACAGAAAGATCCAGAAATTACTCTTCAGATAAATATATGTGAAGTAAATAACGAAACCCAGCAATGGAGCCTGCCATACCATATTGTTCAGATCATTCCACGAGGTATACTTTTTTGAATATCCTAACCTTTCCCTGATCTTTGCTCCGGCTTTCCATTCTCTCTGAATACGACTTTCTCTGTCGTATATTTTAACCAGACTTTGTACACGGATATTAATAAGTTCGTCAGGACCAATTACGGTCTCTCTTGCTTTTCGGAGAGTATTAATAAAGAACCATGTAGTAGCAGGTACCAGAATTATGGCAAGAAGTGTTGTTATTAATTTCCAAAGGAACGCGTCAATATAAATGTATATCACAAAAACAAGTAATGCAAATATTATGAGCTGAATAACTTTAGTTTTCCATTTAAGCGAGTAGATCCATGAAAGCGAGTTTTCGAGTCCTGAATAGAAGGTTGGAATAAAGATCAGCGTCAGCATTGTACTAAGCGTCAGACCTCCGATAACAGTAATTGCGAAAGCAGCGCCGATAGAGGCAACAAATTCAGCAGTACCCATTGCAAGCGGGAAAAGAGCAATTACGGTAGTTCCTGCTGTAATCAGGATCGGTCTGACCCTCGAGATACCTGCAGTCATAAGCGCTCGTGAACGTCTGTTTCCTCTCTTCCTTAAAATATTGGTATAATCGATAAGGAGAATTCCATTGTTTACCACTACACCAAGAAGTATCAGAAATCCAATCAGAGTATTGGCATTCAGAAGAGAATTGTTTGTTAAGATCAGTGCAATCAGTGAACCCAGCGCTGCCAGTGGAATGCTGAACATAAGTACAATAGGAGTAGAGAGCGATTCAAAAACTGCAGCAAGAATCATATAAATAAGAAGAAATGCCATCCCAATCAGGTAGTAGAAATCTTTCAGAGGATCAGATTCATGAACTACTTCGACTGCTATTCCTGACGGTATATTAAACCCTGAAACAACTGATTCTATTTCTGCCCTTGCACCTTCAAGAAGATCTTTTGAAGCCGTAATATCAGTTTTAAAACTATATGTGACGGTGATCTTTTTCTCCTGGTTTTCCCGATGTATATTACCCATGCCGGTTGAAAAGACCACACTCGATAATTCCTGCATTTCCATTATATTGGAACTGTTTCCGGTAACTTCCAGCCGCTTGAGATCGTCAATTGTCTTGTCGGTCACTACTTTTATCTGCCCGAATTCGTCGGCATATTTTAGCGTGATATCATAAGTTTCGGTGCCCTGTTTAAAAGTTGCTCCAGAGGAATATTCTCGTCCAAGTGTTGAGAGTGCAGATGTAATGTTATTCAGAGTAAAGTTATTTCGTCCAATATAATCCATATCAAACTTCAGATGTACCTCAGGTGTGTTGTCCTGAACATTTGCACTCACGCTGCTTACTGTTGAAAGATTTTGAATTGAGGCCTTGATATCATCCGACAGGTTTTTCATCTGTTCAAAATCCTGTCCTTTAATGAGAACACTTTCACTTGATGTCCCAATACCCAGAAGGTTTGTGAAGTTTGCGCCGGGGTTAACCGCTCCTCCTCCTCCTCCTCCTCCTGAGGTAGAATATCCGCCCCCTGAGGAAATGTCATTCATGGTTATTTCTGCAGTACGGATAAATTTTGCTTTTTCAAGAATATCACTTTTAATTTCCGGAAGTGTTCTTTTACTTGTTTTGTCCCACTCTTTGGCGAGATTTACAGTCAGAGTTGCAGTTGCCTCCGAAATGCGGCTTACGATATTATCTTTTTCCGGAATAACGCTAAGTCTTTGTTCAATTTCGGTAACCACGGCATCTGTTTTTTCAAGGGTCGATCCGGAAGGCATCGTAACTGAAAGTCTGAAGCTGGGAGTAACAACTTCCTTTGTCGAACTCACTGTAAGCGTAAGGCTGATAAGAAGTGCAGCGAAGAAGACAATCAGTGTCCCTATTATTGTCCCTGCCGGATTTCTCATACTGGCTTTGAGGGCAAGATAATATGCCTGAATGAGTCGGTTATGTATCGAGAGCTTTTTGAAGATCCCCAACTCGGCACCCTTTGGCAGTTTAAGCATAAAATGCGTTGCCATAGGGATAAACAGAAGGGCAACGGCTAATGATATAAGAAGAGTTGATATTATCGATATACCTATATTCTTACCCAGTAGATTGATTTCGAAGTTGTTTGAGAAAACAAACGGCAGGAAAACAGTTATTGTTGTAAGTGTTGAGGCAACAATTGATCTCCATACCTCTCGTGTTCCCTGCTTAACAGCTGTATCAATATCCTTTCCCTGGCTGATCAGCCGGTATATATTCTCAAGCACAACCACCGAATTATCCACGAGCATCCCTATGGCAAGAGCCATTCCAACGAGGGTAAGACTGTTTATTGAAATATTGTATGCATAAAAAAGGTTAAATGCTGCATAAACAGAAATTGGAATTGAGAGTGCAATTATAAAAACCAGCCTTATATTGCGCAAAAACAACCATAAAATAAGAACTGCCAGTAATCCACCTATAACAGCGAGATTAATTATCTGGTTCAGGTTGTTCTCCATTATTTCGGCATTATTGTTCTGAATAACGATCTCTACGCCTTCTGATTTAAGTGTCTCATTCAGTTTATTTACCGTTTCAATTGTTTTGTGGGAAAGGTCGATCAGATTGGTCTGGTTGTCGTTTACAAGGGTAACAGTCACTGCTTCAAGACCATTGATTCTGCTGTATGATGTTTGTTCTTTTACTCCAAAGAAAATATCGGCAATATCTTTAAGTGTCACCGACCCGTTTTGTTTTACTATAATGTTTCCGATGTCTTTAACATCAGTGTAATCCGATGTTACATTTACAAATAGTTTATTAGTTCCTTCCTTAACTGACCCTACGAAAGTCTTTTCTTTACCGTTGTTGTTTAAGAGGCTTGTTACCTGCGACATGGATATTCCATAAGCTTTGCATGCTTTTTCATTAAGCCGGATTTCTATCGATTTTTGCTGTCCCCCATAAACCGTTACGCCGGCAATACCATTAATATTTTCAAGATCAGGAGTTATTTCTTTATCAGTTATATTACGGATCCTGTCTATTCCTCCTGAACCTCTGATCTGTAATTCCATGAATTGACTGGAGGTCTGGGTAAGATCAATTTTTACAACTGTAATTCTAAACTCAGCCGGCAATGTTGCCTTCACCAGATTTATCTTTTCCTGTAACTTCAGATTGGCATATTTCATTTTCGCATTCTGATTGTAAAACAATACTATAGTCCCTGAACGGGAAGTAATACTGGATTCAATCTTTTCAATGCCTTCCAAAGTACAGATAGCGCCCTCCAAAGGAACAATAGCCTGGTTTTCAATATAATTAGGGTCTAATTCAAGAGAAGTAGAAACCTGAACAATTAGTGTCGGAAGCTGCGAATTTGGATAAAGTTCAACCGGGAGTTGCTTATAGGAAATATATCCCAGCATCGTGATCCCGATAAAGAGCATGCAGATCAGGACTTTTCTATTTATAACGAAATTCATTTTATTATCGGGTCTTAGTCATCATAAGGAAACTTTTAAGCCACCGGTTTCTTCCTGGTGATCATTTCACTGAAGGAGTCAAAAACCCAATACACACAGGGTATAACTATAAGAGTAAGAATAGTAGATGAAACCAAACCACCAATAACTGCGAGCGCCATAGGAGATCTGAGTGATGCACTTTCGCCGATACCTATTGTAAGAGGCACAAGT
>DATCHE010000069.1:0-7444 GCA_036508535.1 Bacteroidales bacterium
TTAATATACTCGACAGACTCAAATCCATTAAGTTCATGCTTATCGTCATTCAACGCAACATGAATTTTATAATTAGCCTGTTGCTGAAAATAATCCTGTGATGAAACATTCAGAAATGGCCAGACTATTCCAATACTAAGGAGCAAATATTTCACTAATGAATATTTAACAGGAACTGAAGACCAACTTTTCAATGGTGAATTTTTCATCGCTTAAAAAAAATGCAAGATAGAATTACATAAATTATCTGGCAACATTTATTTCATACAAGTATGATAAAAGAATGAAGGATTTTTTATTGGCCTGCACGCAAAACAATAGTTGTTGAAAGCCGGGTCAGAACAAAAAAATAATAACTTTATAATTAAGACTTTTGCATAAACAGAATTTATATAATTTTAATTATGAGAAATATTTTTATACTATTCCTGTTCGTATTTAGCGGTGTTACATTTTCGCAGGTTTCTGAAAATTCAAAAGCCAAAGATGGAAATATACTACCCGTTCGGGGGTTCTGTATTGCGGCTCCTCAATCAAAAGACCTTGAGGCTTTCATTAAATTTATTGATGAAGAACTTGCCCCCCGGTCTGTGAATCTCCTTATTCTGAGGGTGGATTATAATTATCAGTATCAAAGTCATCCTGAACTCCGCGATTCAACAGCACTTTCGAAGACTGAAGTTAAAAAGCTGGTGTCAGCATGCAAAATGAATAACATTCAAATTATACCACAGGTCAATATGCTTGGACACCAGTCGTGGGCTGCCAGGCCCGGAAACTTATTAAAGGTTTATCCCCAGTTTGATGAGACGCCATTAGTAAAGATGCCTGTCAACTATGTTTGGCCAAATGCTGACGGATTATATTGCAAGAGTTATTGTCCGCTGAACCCCGATGTCCATAAGATTGTTTTTGATCTGATTGATGAGATTTGCGATGTGTTTGAAGCTGAGGCATTTCATGCCGGCATGGATGAAGTCTTTTATATCGGGGAAGAGCAGTGCCCCCGTTGTTCGGGCAGAGATAAAGCAGAACTGTTTGCCGGTGAAGTCCGTACCATTAGGGATCACCTGGCAATAAAGGGTCGAAAGCTATGGATATGGGGTGATCGCCTGCTCGATGGTAAAACAACTGGCTTAGGTGAATGGGAGGCAAGCTATAATAATACATTCAGGGCAATAGATATGATCCCGAAAGATGTAATAATATGTGACTGGCATTATGAACGTCCTGACCAGTCACCTGTTTATTTTGCAATGAAAGGATTGAGTGTTATTACATGTCCGTGGAGGAATCCGGGAAATGCAGTACTTCAGGCACAGGATATGGTCAGGTTCAGAAAGTGCGCCACTCCTGAAATGAAAGATCGTTATTTAGGCATGGTGCAGACAATCTGGTCCGGTGCCGGGCAATTTCTCGACAACTATTATGGAAGGAAGCCTGAAAACACAGAGAATTCACAGGTAAATTGCTTTAAAGCATTATTTTCTGAAATTCGTAAGATGTCAGAGACTAAATAATCTCAGTTTTTTTCAATTTTAAAAACCACTGGCAGCATAAACCATACGGGAACTGGTACACCTCCCTGTTTCCCTGGTTTGAACTTAGGCAAGGTTTTTACAACCCTTATCGCTTCATTGTCGAGCAGCGGATCAATGCTTCTAAGTATCTCAATTCTGTCTACTGAGCCATCGGGACTCACAACGAATTTCAGAATAACTTTTCCCTCGATATTGTTAATCTGTGCCTCTGAGGGATACTGAAGATTTTCGCCGATAAATTTAAACAGAGCAGGAAGACCTCCGGGATATTCTGGTTTTTCCTCCACAACAATAAATACTTTGGTTTCTGCTGGTATTTCAGGAGTTACTGGTTCTACATACACAACTGAATCGGTAACTCTGCCATTTTCTATTGTTGCATTAATTACATCGGTTGCAGGAATAAAAGTTGTAACTTCCGAAGTATCGGTTACAACCTCCGGCTGTAGATTCTTTATTGATTTTATCAATTCGGGAGGTGGTTTCAATTCAGCAGGACGTACAATTTCCGGAATAACAGGTTTGGATAAATCAATGATTACATTGATATCTCCTGAAGAAGGAGTAGCATCTTTAGTGGTAAAGGAGAGCGCTGACAAAAGAATTGCACTGAATGCGATCCCGCCCAGAATAGATAGGCTGGCGACTGATTTGTAATGCTTCCGGAGTTCGTACGCTCCGTAATTCCTGTTTCGGTTCTCGAAAATGATCTCATCAAATTCCGGGACCTTTTCAATTTTCCTCTTCATTTCTGATAGTTTTTAGTTGTTAATACTTCACAGACAACCGTGTAACTATATAAAATCAGAGGTATCTCTTGGAATATTAAAGAGCAAAAAGGATGCCAGGTAATTCATTACAGACGTTGGGAAAAGAATGTTTTAAGCATTACGATGCATGATGCACGATGCACGACACAGGGAAATCTAATTCTTTTCTTCCTTGAGTAGAGTATCTTGAGTCGTGTGCTATTTGTTCTACTTATATGTCCTGGTCATTGATGATGGTATGACGATCACAAAATCAGCCTGGCCCTTGTTCTCGTCACTCATTTTTTCGATATTGTCCTGTGTGACTGTAGTGATTGTAGTGACTTTAATTGAAGGATTATATTTATTAAGGTACCAGAGAATACCCATATGCCTGTCTGAATGATAACTGCCATTGAAATGAATGAGAGTCTGACCTTTCTGCCAATACTTAATTATCGAATTGGCCATTGTTGCATCCTTTATTGCCTGAGCTTTAGGAAGGTTTTCACTCACTTTTCCACCCGTCATTCCACCTATTGAACTGCCCATTGAAAGCATATCCTTATAACACGCGAGGTCAGGATCATATTCAATAGGCAGGGGCGCAATATATTTAAGTTCTTCGGAAGGAATACTCTGAAGCGCTTCAAAACCTCCTGATGAAACGACAGAAGCATAACGCCGCGGGATGTTTGAAGCTATAAATTTTAACCCGTTTTCCTTAGCAAAATTCAGAAGGGGTTTATAATCAGTAGCATAATTTTTCCATAAACGGGATTCACTTTCAAATGAGGTTTCTTTTATTGTTCCTGCAAAATATTCATCGATAATTATTTGATTATCTTTCTCGAACATTTCAACTGCCAGTAAAAGATCTTTACCTTTTACTGCAAAAAGACTTTTTGTTAATTCGAGCTCCATCCAGTGTGCGATCGGGTTATCATGGAGCTCACCGAAAAAGACAACATCTGATTTAGTTGCGGCCTTTAGGATGTCCTCATAATCAGCTCTTCTGCCTTCGCCTGTAAATACTTTATAAGCAGCTTCATCTTGTGAGAATGCCTGAATAGAGATGGTAAGAATGAGTAGAATTGCCGACAATTTCATTTTGACTGATTTATTTGTACCTGTTTGAATGGGAATCAAAGAAAGAAACAATAAATGGAATTACAATATTCATCCGGAATACAAAAAAGGCAGGGACATGTCTTCCCAACTCCCTGTCTGATCAGAAAAAAGGACATGCCATCGCATGTCCCTTCATTACATGTTAAAAAAACCTATTTTAACCCAAACCGATAGCTGAATTTAACCAGGAACACATTATGAGGTGTATTTTTACCTTTATTGAACAAGTCCCCGATATTGTTGAAAAAATCCATCTGACCCGAATCGCTGTAATAACTTCTGGTCTGGCTCCAAACCAGGAAGACAGTTGATCCCGGACTATATTCCCATCTTACCACCAGGTTAGAAAGGAATTGCTTAACGTTAAAATCATTGTTCCCTATTGTGTAGTCGGTTTTTCCATCGAGGTTTTCATCAATGTTATAATGATCAGTATTAAATGCTGTCTGATTAGTGTTATAAGTCCAGAACCTGTCCTGGTATCTGCCTGCCATTGGATCACTAATGTATTTATAATTGTAGTACTTCCCGGTAGCGACAAATGGTTGTCCCCAGTACTGGAAAGTAAGATTCGGACTAACGTTCAGATTTACTCTGAATGATGTACTGATGGTTTTCTGATCGATACTCCCAAAAATATATCTGGGAGTGCCTTCAAAGTCCGTTTGGGTCACATACTGAAGCTCTGAATATGACTTATTATATGAAGGACTGATTGTAAAAACAAGATAATTAGTTGGCTTGTAAGATATATCAAGTTCAGTGTATAAATTATAAGAGCTTTTTTCAAAACCTTTTGATGTGTTGGCGAAAACACTAAACATCAGTTTTTTGCGGCTATCAGTTGAGAAGCCTAACCGTGCATTGACGCTGCCCGGTAATTTCATCATTGGTCCGCCGCGAAGCATATCGGTGGAAAGTGATGAAGTGTTAAGACTTCCCCCGGTCCACATATTCCAGAAATTTTTCAGGTTTAAATTTGCATTCCACTCATATCCTCCGCCGACCCAGTTGCCACCGAAATTATTAATGGAATAGAAATCAGAATTAATATTATAACTCTTGTAGATCCCTTTTGGATTGAACTGGTTATATCCGGCCCAAATTACATAAAGGATCTGGTCTGTTGTACGCATGTAACCCAGGTCATTGGTTTCAAAGCCCGGTGTTTTCCATAATGCGGCACCCAGAAAATTCCAGTGTCCGTTTTGTTTCATTATCTGCATTCTCCCTCCGGCACCCGAAAGTGAAGTTCTGTTTGTATCAAGAATGGCGTAATTTTTGTCGGGCCGCTGGAAATAATGTGCAGATGATTCCTGTGTATTTGTGATTGCTTTTTTAGTACCTTCAACCAGACTAAACGCTGTATTGAGGTTAAACATCCAGTTTTTATTCTTAAAGTATTGTGTAAAATCAATACCTCCTGTGTATGCTGCTTTATGCAAAACATCTGCTACATTGGCATCTAAATCGCGGTTTGTGCTGGTAAAAATACCGCCTATTAATGTATTGCCATTATTAATATCCTTTTGTATCCGTCCTACGAAATAATTTGTGAACGGCTCAACTGTTGTCAGTTTTCTTCCTCCAATGGTATCAATTTCGGCTTTTTCCTGGGCTGTCATCGCCTCTACGATTCCAATTGAAAGGCCATCTTTGGTCTTTCCGGTAAGTTTAACTGCACCGAGAATATTAGTTCTAGTGGGTATATCAGCATACCATCCATCATTAAGGATGGGAGATACTTGTGGCTGGCGGCCTATTCTTCTGGAATAGAATAAATTATCATTTCCTACGCCACCATCACCAATACCTAAACCAAAATTTGTGATATTGTTTCCTTCAATAAAGAAGGGACGCTTCTCTGTAAAAAATGTTTCATAAGCCGAGAGATTTACTACAGACGGGTCGGCTTCAACCTGCCCGAAGTCGGGATTGATTGTGAGATCCATTGTCATGTTATTGGTGACACCTATCTTGGCGTCTATGCCACCGTTAAATTTTGACAATTTACCTGCTGCCTGGAATGGATTTTCCGGAACAGCCTGAAACGTTTCTGTTTTGGCGACGCCATAAGGAGTCACATCGAATATTTTCCGTGGTTTAATCTGCTCAAGACCTTTTAGTTCTCCAAACAGATGAATCAGACCGGGAGCATCTCTGGGAATATGCTGCCAGAAAGTTTGTTCGTTCTTTCTGTATAAAATTCTTGCTACATCCAGCCCCCATACTTCACCTGAGTTTTTATCAAACCTTACCTGGCTGAAAGGAATTTTCATTTCGGCAACCCACCCTTCTTTGTTGATGGAAGTTTTAACCCACCAGTTTGGATCCCAGGATGAATCACCGTTTCCCGAATCATTGGTAAACATCTGGTCGTACTTAACCCCTGAAGAACTTACACCGAACAGGAATCCTGTACGGAGGTCATGAAAACTGTCTAGAATTATACCCACGAGATCCCCGTCAGCCTCATCCCGTCTGGTCAAACGATTGACAATACTGTCAGGAGCTGTATCATATGATTTAATCGCTACATAGAGATTGTTATCATCAAACAATATCTTGAACTCGGTCATTTGAGTTTCCGGTCTGCCGTTGTACGGCTGATTTTGAGTAAAGCCACCAGCCCACGTGCCAGCCTGCCAGGCTTCATCATCGAGAACTCCGTTAATGACTGGCGGAATGGTTATCTGCGTTGCTTTATATTGCTTCTTTTCGGGATCCTGTCCAAAAAGCACCGGCAGAAGCAAAAACATGAGCATCATAGTGATGAAAATTCTTTTCATGCAGAATATTGATTAAGTAGTTTTCTGAATAAGGACGTATGAGAAGGGTTTTTGATGCAAAGGGTCGCCAGTTTTTTAAAATTATTTTTTTCCTTACCCCAACACCTCTCCCATGTGAAAAGAGCTATAATACTGTATATCATTTAGTTACCTCTAACACTAATAAGTGGGAGGTAAAAAAAGTCTCTGACCTAATAGTCCAGTTTGCGGAAGTTAGGAAGTAAAATAAGACACTTTTACACGATTGTTACCCTATTCATAAAGCCGGATAAATTCAAATGTATTACCGGTGTATTCCAGAAACTTCAGAAAGTCAGATTTCGAAATTACAAGTGAAGCAGTGTTTATATTAGGATGAAAGGTAAGCCTGCCGAATTCATTCAACTTTTCATCAATAAACAGATGGACATGTTTTTCAGAGTCATTAATTAGCCCGAAAGGTGAAACAGAACCGGGTTGGACCCCCAGATATTTTTTTAGTCGCTCATCTGATGCAAATGTAAGCTTCCCCTGTTTTAACCGTTTCTCAAGATCTTTGATGTTAAGTTGCCTGAGATGTTCGAGGATAACTAAATAGTGCCTGTCTCCTTTATGATTCCGAAAGAAGATGTTCTTGCATCTTCCTGAATTATAATTTTCCCAATGAATTTTGGCATCTTCAATAGTTGCCAGTGGAGGATGCTCGTGATACTCAAATTGAATTGCCAGCTTTTCGAAAAGGCTGTAAAGTTCTGCTTGTCCCCTCATCGGGCATTAGTTGTTTTTCATGATGTATGTAAGTTCCAAACCAGCCAGTAATGCAATTTCTTTACCGGCATCTTTAAGGTCACTATCTCCTTCAGCATAAAACCATTCAACGATTACGTGTATCCCGGATGGAATAAGTCTTTTTAAATCCGAAAAGATATCAAAGAGGAATTTCGCAGATGATGAATTGAAGTAAGATAAATCGACCTGAAACTTTAAAGGAGAATCAGGCGAATAACTGCTTTTTCCGTCCTCAAGTATATCATCGACAAATATTTTAATCCAATCAATTACAGGGTAGTACATCGCACGGACATCTTCCGGGGAAGATATACCACGGATAAAGAAAATATTTTCTTCCGGTGAAAGGAGGATCTCCGGAGTTGTTTTTGTCGGACTAATATAAAGTTTTTTCATCAGCTGACCTTTTTAAAAATTTGTATTAATAATTCAATAATTGCAAATCAATTTCGTTGTTACCCTTAAA